>NZ_JANMZA010000013.1:0-4163 GCF_031382685.1 Chamaesiphon sp. OTE_8_metabat_110
CCTATCCCCTATCCCCTAATCATGCTATCCAACTTCAAAACCAACTTCCAATCCAAATTCAATAACCTGACTTTCAAAACTAGAGCGATCGGTACTGTCGTATTGCTATCGGTCTTGCCCGTGGCTACGGTTGGCGGTCTAGCCTACTTCGCTTCTTACGATAGCTTGAAGAAGGTAGAAACAGAAAACCAACAATTGGCAACTGGCACACTAGCAGATGCCCTGACTCGCTTTATTAGTATTCGGAGCAAGGATGCTCAGGCTCTTGCTAGTTCGCCATTGTTTGATAACCAAAAGATTTCCAAAGGCTTAACGATCGCGGACAAAGAAGCATATTTGAATGATTATCTCGCTCGATATACATTCTTTGATGGAGCGGAGGTTTTAGATCTTAAAGGCGATCCGATCGCGTTTTCCAAAAAAAATATTAAAACTAATTATGCAGGCCAAATTTATTTCAAAAACGTTCTCAAAACTGGTAAGCCTTTTATCAGTAGCGTCGAAATTTCTAAAGTTACTAAAGCACCATCGATCTTCTTTGCTGCGCCAGTCAAAGATAACGTCACAGGTCAACTCATTGGCATCCTGTGCTTGAGAATGCCTGTCGCCAGTCTCAAATCGATTGCCGAGCCGTACGCTACCAATAGCAACGAATGGCACATTATCGACAAAAATACCAATAAATTTGTCCTCGCACTCGAAGAAAACCAAGTCGGGCGGAGTACTAGTGACTTTTCTGAATATGAGCGGTTGAAAAATAGTACCAAGCCGCAGTCTACATTTGACGTCGATCGAGTCGATAATCAACAGCAGTTAATCTCCGTCTTAAGCTTGCCCAAAACTGAAGAGCTAGGCGCGAGTAATTTGGGCGTCATTCTGTCAAAAGACAAAGCGATTATCGATGCCAAAGAAAGTAGCGTCCTACTGATCTTAGCACTGGGGATGTTGACCACAGGGGCGGTGACGATCGGCTTGTCGCTGCTGCTCGGAAATCGCATTACCAAGTTTATTCAACAGCTAGCAGACTCGATCGCCAATTCCACAGGCACGATCGTCGATACAGTCGAGATGCAGGAAGTCACCGTGAACATGCAGGCAAACTCCGCGATCGATACCAGTAAAACCGT
Organism: Chamaesiphon sp. OTE_8_metabat_110; assembly: GCF_031382685.1. Taxonomy (NCBI): domain Bacteria; kingdom Bacillati; phylum Cyanobacteriota; class Cyanophyceae; order Gomontiellales; family Chamaesiphonaceae; genus Chamaesiphon; species Chamaesiphon sp. OTE_8_metabat_110. The sequence continues at coordinate 1,128 of NZ_JANMZA010000013.1, forward strand.
CAACGAACTCGGCGCGATCTCCTTCCAGTCCGCCGCTCAAGCCGAAGCCTCCGCCAACGGTGCCCGCCAAGCGCTGTCGCTCTCTGAGGACGGAACTCGCGCGGTACAACAGACCCTCCAAGGGATGACTGGACTGCGCGATAAAGTAGACGCGATCGCCAGCCAGATCGTCAACCTCAGCGAACAAACCGGACAAATTACCGTAGTATCGGATCTCGTGGCAGATTTGGCAAGTCAGACGAATATGCTCGCACTCAACGCCGCCGTAGAAGCAGCTCGCGCCGGGGAACAAGGTCGCGGCTTTAGCGTAGTTGCCGATGAAATTCGGAAACTCGCCGACCAAAGTAAAAAATCAGCCGATAAAATTAATGCCCTCGCCGATGATATTCAATCAGCAATTAACCGCACCGTCATGGTGACTGATGAAGGCACCAAAACGGTAAACGAAGGGATCGACCTCGCTCAAGCCACCGCCGCCACCTTCGCGGGTGTGACAGATGCCGTAAACAACGTATTCTTGAACTCCCAACAGATCTCCACCAGTGCCAAACAGCAAGCCGTATCGATCCAGCAGGTACTCAGCTCGATGACCAACATCTCCCAAGGCTCCCAAGAAAGCGCCATCGGGATGCACCAAGTCAAAATGACCACCAAGGAGTTGACCCAGGTCGCGGATGAGTTGAAGGCAGCGGTGGTCTAGGGAATAGGGGATAGGGGATAGGGGATAGGGAGAAAATTGGATGGGTATTAGTAGTTTTCGTGAATTAAGAGTTTGGCAGTTAGGGATGGAATTGACCGAAAAAATATATCGCCTAACCGCAGACTTTCCTAAGTCAGAAACGTATGGGCTAAGTAGTCAAATGCGTCGCTCCGCTGTATCTATCCCCTCTAATCTAGCTGAAGGACATGGTAGAAACTCAACAAAAGAGTTTTTACAATTTATTGCCATTGCTTTCGGATCTATCTGCGAACTCGAAACCCAAATTTTATTATCTCATCGATTGAAATACATTGAAACCACCGATTTAGAAACGACCCTAGCATTATTAACGGAAACTAGTAAAACAACTCGTGGGTTACAAAAAGCCCTTAAGGCGAAATTAGGGGATAGGGAATAGGGGATAGGGAATAGTGATTAACGCGCACGGCGCGTCAAGACACCTACGTTGCGACTATCCCTTACCCCCTACCCTCTATCCCCTATCCCCTATCCCCTATCCCCTATCCCCTAACACCCATGTACATCGACGACCAAGAACTAAGAGGACTGTACAAAACCTCCGCCGCCGAGCATGTCCAAGCGATCGAGTCGGCACTGATGCAGTTGGAAAGACAGCCGCAAAATCTGGCTCCAGTCAAGGAGTTATTGCGATCGGCGCATACGCTCAAAGGCGACTCGCGGATGTTGGGGGTGGAGAATGTGGAAACCCTCGTCCACCAGATCGAAGAGTGTCTGATGCCCATCGAGAAGGGTCAGGAACAGATGACTGAGGAGTTGTGCGATCGCTTGTACGCGGGACTCGACAGCATCAAGCAATTAGCGCATACAGCCGTCACTGGAGAACCGAATGATGTCAATATGTTTTATGTATTGGCAACTCTCATGGGCGATGGCTTGCAAATGCCTACGATTCCGATGGTGGCGTCCTCGCTCCCGGTCGATGTGGCACCGTCGCCATCTGAACTCGATGACTCAGGTTCTTTTGGTTGGATAACGCTTTCTGATGAAGAAGCAATCTTCGATGCACCCAAAGATCTGTGGATCCATGAAGATAATACCTCTCCCATTTCTGATACACAGCAGCCGCTCTGGAGCAATGGCGAGTCGCTACCAGCAGCCGCACCCTCCCAACTGCAAGCAAATTTCTGGGAATTAGCTGCTGAGTTATTTTCGCCAGACTCGACATTGCCACAGTTGGAGAGCGATACTGTCTTTAACGATTTTACGATCCTACCTGGTACCTCCCAGCCACCAGAGAGCGCGGTGACAGCCGAGTTATTCGTTGGCGAAGCCTCTCTGAAAGAGAATGGCGATGATGAGTTTATGTCGCTGTTGAGTCAAGAGCCGCTGGGTGATGCGACGATCGATAGCTTGGATCTGGGCGATGAAGATTTCCTGTTTAGTGATTTCGACGCGACGTTATTACCGCTCAGTGGCGATTTAAGCACGATTGAAGGAACGTTCTCGGAGCGATCGATCGCCGATCTAGAGATGACGCCAACGGTTGTCGAGCCAGTTGTCATCGATGCACCCGCCACACCATCAGTAGCGGCGGCGAATGCTAGCGAATACCAGATCGATACAATTCGAGTCGAAGCCAAACAGTTGGATACTTTGATGGGACAATCTGGGGAAATTAATGTCCTCAACCAACAGATTGTCAGTAGATTAGTCGATCTCGATACGATGCTCGAACTCTGGGAAGAGGGCACTCGCGATTCTGCCCAGATCCAATCCCAGATCCAGCAGCTTCCTTTCCATTCGCCACTGTATCGCCAATTGCAGCAGACTGCTCAGCAGTGGGAGCAGATGGGAGCCTTAATTAGCAAGTTCAAAAAGTCCCTCGATTCCGATAGCTCCAGACTCGATGTGGTGACGTCGGCACTGGATTCTGGGGTCAAGCAGCTCCGGTTGTTACCACTATCGACAATTTTCAATCTCTTTCCTCGGATGGTGCGAGATCTCGCCAAAACCCAATCTAAGGAAATTAATTTCGCGATCGAGGGTGGCGATCTCCTCCTCGATAAACGGCTCTTAGAAGAGATTAAAGACCCGTTGATGCACTTGATCCGAAATGCGATCGATCATGGGATCGAGCCGCCAGCAGAACGCCAACTGAGCGACAAACCCTCAGCCGCAAACCTGACAATTCGAGTCCAGCAGACGGGCAGCCAAACGACGATCGAGATCCTTGACGATGGGCGGGGGTTGGACATACAAAGGATTAAAGCTACTGCGATTAAGCGCGGCTTACATACCAGTGCCGAGTTAGACCAAATGAGCGTCGAGCGCGTCCAATCGCTGATTTTTGCCTC
>NZ_JANMZA010000082.1:0-2827 GCF_031382685.1 Chamaesiphon sp. OTE_8_metabat_110
CTAGATAGATATTTAAAGTTATATGACAATGACGGCAACTCTTACCCAGCTCATACCGCTCACTCCGCCCCCAAATCCGCAACTTCAAGATATTCGTACTCAAGCTGCTGGATATCTGCAAGAAGAAACTATTCCGACTAATAAGAATGAAGAATGGCGGTTTACTAATCTATCGCCATTGCTCAAGCAAACATTCGTAGCACCGAGTCAAGAGCTACCGCCTGTTAGTATTGACGATTTAGCTATCCCTGAAGCTGCTCAGAGTCGGTTAGTCTTCATTAATGGCATCTACGCGCCCTTACTCTCCAGCCTTGCTAACTTACCTGCTGGTGTATTCATCGGTAATTTAGCCGCAGCTAACGCTGCTGGATTAGCCATCACTGATTATCTGGGCAAACAACCTGGTGGGGAAGAAGTTTTTACCGCGATTAACACGGCGGGAATTAATGATTCAGCCGTAGTCTGGTTAGCTCCAGATACAGCTATCGAGTCCCCAATTCAGCTATTATTTATCACTACCGTAGATGATACGGCGATCGCGACTCAACCGCGCACTCTAGTCGTGTTAGAACAGAGAAGTAGCGCAACTATCATTCAAGAATACTTGCACACATCAGCTTCCAACCGCGCCTACTTCAATAACAGTGTCACAGAAATCTGGTTGGGGGCAGCAGCCAAACTCAATCATACCCGCATCCAAGCCGAAGATATCGCTGCTATCCATATCGGCAAAACAGCGGTTTCGCAATCCGAGCATAGCTCCTATACTGGTAACGCGATCGAGCTTGGTAGCAAACTCTCTCGGCATAATTGGGAAATCTTCCAAATCGGCGCACAGACTGAAACTTATCTGAATGGGTTGACGATGGTAAATGGCGAACAAGAATCAGACACTCATAGTGTCATCGCCTTAACTAAGCCCCACGGCATCACCAATCAACTGCACAAATGTATCGTAAACGATCGCGCCCATGCGATTTTCAACGGTAAGGTATTTGTGCCCCAAGCCGCCCAGCAAACCAATGCAGGGCAGTTAAACCGCAATTTGTTACTTTCTGCCAAGGCGCGCATCGACACTAAGCCACAGCTCGAAATTACCGCTGATAATGTCAAATGTTCCCACGGGGCGACAGTCAGCCAACTCGAAGACGATGAGATCTTTTATCTCCAGAGCCGAGGTTTAGATGTCGAAACAGCTAAAATATTACTAATTAACGCTTTTGCTGTAGAGATTATCGATCGCATCCCCGTCGCTTCAGTCCGTAAAAAACTAGCAGTAGCGGTAAAAGCATTCAAAGCTAACTAAACACTGGCAAGCAATGACTAGAGAAAGCCCGATTCTACGACTAATCCAAAATCTTACAGGAAATTCTGGTGATATGACTTTTATTCAAACTAGAGAAAATGATACCTTAACTATTGCGGATCGAGTTCGGGCAGACTTTCCGATTCTCCATCGCGAAGTGCATGGCAAGCCGTTAGTATATCTTGATAATGCGGCGACTTCCCATAAGCCCCATGCGGTCATTCATGCACTCGAACATTACTATAGTCACTACAATTCTAACGTTCATCGCGGCGTACATACGCTCAGTGCTGAGGCGACGGATGCTTATGAAGGTGCTAGAGAAAAAATTGCTAAGTTTGTCAATGCTGCTTCTTCGCAAGAGATTATTTACACTCGGAATGCAACTGAAGCGATTAATCTAGTTGCCTATAGCTGGGGCTTGAGCAATCTTCAGCGCGGTGATGAAGTGATCCTCTCGGTAATGGAGCATCATAGCAATCTGATTCCATGGCAATTAGTCGCTCAAAAAACCGGAGCGCGATTGAAGTTTGTCCAACTAACACCGGAGGAAGAGTTTGATTTCGGACATTATCAATCGTTGGTTAATGAGAAAACGAAACTAGTTTCAGTAGTCCATGTTTCTAATACTTTAGGTTGTATCAATCCTGTCAAAGATATCATTGCGCTGGCACGTCAATATGACGCAAAAGTCTTAATTGATGCTTGCCAAAGTGCGCCACATATGCCATTAGATGTGCAGGATATGGATTGTGATTGGCTGGCGGTATCGGGACACAAAATGTGCGGCCCGACGGGGATTGGCTTCTTGTATGGTAAGTTGAATTTAATGCGATCGATGCCGCCGTTCTTAGGTGGTGGTGAAATGATCGCCGATGTGTTCTTGGAAAATTCGACTTACGCAGACTTGCCTCATAAGTTTGAAGCTGGTACTCCGGCGATTGCTGAAGCGATCGCATTAGGAGCAGCGGTAGATTATTTAACTAATATCGGGATGGATAAAATTCATGCTTATGAAGTTGAATTAAATACCTACTTATTTGAGAAATTAATGCAGATTCCTCAAGTGAAAATATATGGCCCCAAACCACCGAAAGAACGCGCTGCGCTAGCGTCATTTACTTCCGGTGATGTTCATCCTCACGATCTTTCGACGATGTTGGATCAAGCCGGAATTGCGATCCGTGCTGGACATCATTGTACTCAGCCGTTGCACCGCTTTATCAAGGCTCAATCTACTGCGCGGGCGAGTTTGTATTTCTACAATACTAAAGCGGAAATTGATACTTTCATCGCCTCTTTACTCGAATCGATCGAGTTCTTTGATAGTATCTTTAGTTAGAAACTTGCTGTTTAGGGTGCGTTACCTTACGGGATAACACACCCTAAATTCCACATTGAGTGGGATGGCGATGATGTCTACAGCCAATACAGATCGATCGAGTCTAGAATCCGCCATAACGCGGAGTTTACCGATCGCCATTTTAAGGTAAAATAAGGTACATAACTACTAGATTGACT
>NZ_JANMZA010000098.1:0-6371 GCF_031382685.1 Chamaesiphon sp. OTE_8_metabat_110
CCTATATTTTTATCTCCAATCTCTCAGAGACACAACTTTTTAGTGATGTCTATATCTGGTTTCTCTACGTTTTTTTGGCGACTTCCCCAGAATTAAATGGTGTCCGGTGACTAATTATTGGTCGCTTTCATCTTCGATCGAGTTCCATCTACGGATGTCGAAATTTATAATATATTCATCCCCATCATCTCCCGATCGGCATCAGCGACGAAATTACTAACGATCTCACCACCCGACTCGAACGATCGGCAATGCGGCAATCGATCGGGGCAGACATCTATAATCCTAGTGGGCGCGAAGCATACGCGCAAATTCAAGATGCTGAATATATCGCAGCGGGTAAACCTCCCTACAGTAGTTGGGTAGGGCGAACAATTTTCTTGCATTCTCTCACACAGGGGACTTCCGCAGGGATTCATCGATCGGAATTAAATTTATCCCTGTTTACACCTAATCTAGAATTAGGATATGTCGATACTGTTTTAGGTAAATTGCAGTCTGTTGCTTGGTATCTAGATAGCGATCCGATTACGACAATTTCGCGCTTTCGGGAAGAACCCTCAATCAATAAAATAATCACCCAAGAACGCGAACAAATCGGGCGCACAACTGCCAAGGACGACCTCAGAGACAGGCGGGATAGTATTTTCGCCAAAAGAGCATTTAACCTCGTCAGTGCGCCAGAAAGTCCCGCAGACGTGGATGATACGCCGGATAATGTGGTGCTATGTTTGATTGATTTTGATGAAGCTACCGTCACCGAATGCAATTCCCCACCGCCATCTTTAGTCGATCGCATTTTCAATAATACTGGCTCGGCTGGAACCTTTCGGAAATATCGCAACCGCCTATTATTTCTAGTCCCCGATAAGCAACAATTAGAACGCGCGATCGAATTAGGGCGAGAGTATCGGGCGATTAATAATATAGGCTTGCAAAATGGCGATTGGGATCTCAAGGTTGGAGACAAGTTGTTTATCAAAACAGGCGATGCTCTGACTCTTCCCAATAGCATCGAATTTTCCGATGAGATGGTACTTTATCATCGCGGTATTTTGCAACCACCCGCACCAAAAGAAATCGAACTTAGTGTCCAACTAATTGCAAATAATATTACCAGAATCAAATGGAAAGCGAAGGGCGCACTTAAAGTCAGTCTTTATCAGAACAATGTGGCAATCGATCGAGAATTTCGTCCATCTGATGAATATGAGACTAGTATCGATAGTATCACGATTTTTAAGGCGATCGCGGACTATGGCAATGGTGAAACTATTAATAAGGAAACTCGTTTAGTTCCGCCATCTTTAGCTCGTGAAGATGGTATTGACTACGATCGTAAGCAGATCGAAGTTACTCAGCTATCACCACTGATTGAACTAGATGGGAGTATCGATACTGTCTTTACTAAATTCAGTGATATTTGTAGCGATCGACAAGTCAAAGGCATCGAATCTCTGGAACTATCAGTCGATCGAGTCCTCGATTATCGCAAGCTAGGTGTTACTCGACCACAGCTAAGTAAACTATCTCTCCAGATCGACCAGACTGTATTAATCCGTACGGGTGAGCAATTTGTCAAACTAGAATATCAAGGAAAAGTCCGAGGCTTTCAATCGCTATTTTCAACTATTAATAATCTGCTCAATGCTCCCGATACTGAAGCCGATGTATATCTAAAGGTGTCGCTAGATATATCCACAGAAATCGAAGCCCAAGGGGTGGAAATACAGGCGATGAAGCAAGCACTCGATCGAAATCAAATTGAACGATTGAGATTCAAAGCGACGATCGCTAATAAGCACTAATAATTAAGGTAGAGGCAATTCATGAATTGCCCCTACCTTAATTATTAATAAACTGCAATATATCGATCTAGTCTCGGTTTGTGGGCATTCTAAATCTAGGGCTGAATAAGTGACGGAACAGCTTTTCTTAGCAAGCCTTATATAGAAATCACCAAACCCCGATCGATCGATGCAAGCCTTTGAACTCCGTGTCGAACCTCTCGACAATAATAACTTTGAGATCGCACTTTGGCAACGCAGCTACAAAAAAGCTGGAGAAAAATACTGCCCTAAATCAAAACAGATAGGAAAAAGCCACGGACAATCTTTAGTCTTAGTTAGACAAGTAATTTATGATGCTTTGAAAGCTAATAATTACGATCCGAAAACCCTATCATACAAACGCCAATCTGCTTACATTATCACCGAAGAATTTGGCGTTACTTTAGCTATTCTATTTCAAGTACTGCAACCAATTTCTAAACCCGATCGGATTATTAAAATTGCTCAATCGATCGCGGCGATGAGTTATGAAGAAGCGAATTACTGGTTTGCATTGATTACTAATGGTCGATCGAATGCACTTAAAGCAATGAGGGTGTTGTTTGATTAGCGGCGTGGATCTACCCACCCCGTCGATAAGCGCCACCCCTCCGAGGAGGTGACTTTGCACGCTAGACATTGCATTTTCAAGCATACATCTCTCTCGAAAGCCCCCCAGGGGGCGATCTAAAAGCCCCATCAAAAAACGCTCGCATGAAAATCCCCTCCTCGGAGGGGTGCCCAACGGGCGGGGTGGGTAGATCCCCGCAGCCACTCCAACACCCCCGCATGAAAATCCCCTCCTCGGAGGGGTACCCAACGGGCGGGGTGGGTAGATCTCCGCCACAACACTAACACCCCCGCATTTCCCAAACCCCAACCCCCAATGAAAAGCCAAGAAAACAAAGTAAAGATTGAAAAACCCACACCCATCAAAATGCTCAACGAGCGGGTGCAGTGTGTAAATGATAATAACTCATTGGATAGTTCACGACGAACTAAACCACTTATTGAAGAAATCATACTTATAAAGAGTTCACAACGAACTCAACTCTTCATCGAAAAAATCATGCCCGTCAAAATGCTCAACGAGCAGGTGCAATATGAAAACGGCGGCAACCCCTTCAAAGGATTGCATCGATGGTACTCACGCAAACCGCTGTCATTTTCCCGCGCATCGATATTGGCTTCTCTGTTACCTGCTGATGTGACAAAAGAGGAATTCGCGCAATTATTAGGCATCGTACCGAATGGGGATACCAAGCTGTACAAAACAACTCCCAGCGATGTAGCGAAGGAAAAAGTCCACGCATTATGCGAAAAAACTTGGGGCAAACGCAATCCCACCATCCTCGATGCCTTCGCCGGAGGAGGAAGTATCCCCTTTGAAGCGGCGCGGTATGGGTTGAATGTCTTGGCTTCCGATCTCAATCCCGTGGCGGTGGTGACGATGAAAGCCGCGATGGAATATCCGCTCAAATTTGGGGCGGGTTTGCAGGTGGATATCGATAAATGGGTGAAGTGGGTAGGCGATGAAGCCGAACAAAGGTTAGCAGAATTTTTCCCTAATCCCGACGGCGAGACGGCGCAGAATTATCTCTGGGCGCATACTGTGGTTTGTCCCTGTTGTGAATCGATCGTACCATTAAGTCCGAATTGGTGGTTGAGTAAGACGAGTAACTATGCAGGAAAAGGGCAGACAAGAAAGGTTACGAGTGATTGGTACGCCGTTAAACCAATTCCCAATCCTCAGCAAAAACGGGTAGATTTTGAATTAGTGAAGGGTGCGAAGGGAAGTGGCGCGACAATAGTAACTGAAGATGAAGAATACGATCCCGATCTTACGGTTTTGATCGGTCGTGGCGTGGGAAAATGTCCGAATTGTAGCAGTGTGATTGAAGATGATGTCATCAAAGCTCAAGCACAAGCAGGTAAATTTGGGCATCAACTATATGCGGTGGCTTACAAGCGCGGTAAGGGTAGTTTGGAATTTAGAACCCCGACAGCGGCAGATTTAGCAGGGGTAGAGAGAGCCGAGGAAGCGATTAAAGATGGTTGGGAAAATCTGATTCCTGATGTTGGCATACCTCACGGGCAAAAAACAGAGAGATTATTTAGTATTGGGATCGATCGATGGTCAAAATTATTTAATCCTCGTCAACTGCTGACTCTTGTTACCTATGTAGAAATTATCCAACAAGCAAAGGCAAAGATTAGAGCGGAATTGGGTAAAGATGAATTAGATAGAGCGAATGCAATTATTACTTATTTGGCATTGGTACTCGATCGATGTGCTAATAAAAACTCTAGACTTGGTGGATGGGATCACACAAGAGTAAATACGCGAACAGCGTTAGCGCAACACTCACTAAATTTGATGTGGAACTATCCAGAAATCAATGGATCTGCCGAGTTGTGGGATTCCTGCGCTGATGCTTTTGTCTCTGACTATCAAGCTCTCTGTACCTATCTAGGTGCCCCATCTTCCACAAACCCCACCATCCCAGGCTTCCAAGAAAACCCATTACCCATTACCCATTACCCATTACCCAAAATCACCCAATCCTCCGCCGATAGCTTGTTCGATATTCCTGATGAATCCGTCGATGCCATCATCACCGATCCACCCTACTACGGCACCATCCAATACGCCGAACTATCCGACTTCTTCTACGTCTGGATGAAACGGGTACTCGATGACGTGTATCCAGAATTATTTTATAGCGAACTCACCGACAAAGATCGCGAAGCCGTCGCCAATCCTTCCCGCTTTCGGAATATGGGCGAAAAGCCTGAAAAATTGGCACAGTTAGATTATGAAGCCAAAATGCTCTTGGCATTTAGTGAATACCATCGCGTATTGCGTCCCGATGGCGTGATGACAGTCCAATTCAACCACAAAGATCCTGGTGCGTGGGATGTACTGGCAAAATCTTTGATCGATGGTGGCTTCGAGATTACCGCATCTTGGTCGGTAAGTACCGAAAATCCCCAAAATCTCCATCAAGCCAAGAAAAACTCTGTCGCCAGCACCGTCCTCTTAGTCTGTCGCAAACGCGATCCTGATGCTGGATTAGCTTGGTGGGACGATTTGCGCCCCCAAGTCGTCAACATCGTCGAAGCACGCGCCGTCGAATTTGAAGCCAATGATATCACCGGAATCGACCTCTATCTGAGTGCATTTGGTCCCGCCCTAAACGTATTTTCCAGTGCTTATCCCATCCTCGATAGTAGCGGCGCACCCGTCCGCCCAGAAGTAGCCTTCGCCGAAGCCCGCCGCGCCATCGCCAATTACCGCTTCCGTAAACTCGTCCAAACCGACACCGCCGGATTCGATCCCCTCACTCAGTGGTATCTATTAGCGTGGGATGCCTTCAAAACACGAGAATTTGTATTCGATGAAGCCCGACAATTAGCCCTAGCAATTGGTGGTTTTAATGTCGAAGATTTGAGCAAAGTCTACAAACTCATTACTTCTACTGGTGGCATGTGCAAACTTTTAACCCCCAAAGAACGCCTCAAAAAACGCGCCTTCACCCTCAATGAAGCCGAATTTTTCTCACCTCATCTAGTCGATGCCCTCCACATCATCATTGCCATTTATGAAGAAGAACACAACCCCCAATTAGTGCGCCGCTTCATGCAAAACACCGGACTCATCGACAGCGATGCCCTAATGAAAACAATGGAAATCGCCCTCAAAGTATTCCCAACCAGCACCTCAGAATACGCCACCCTAGTTTCACTGCGATTAGCAATGGACGAGATTAAGGCGAAGGTTGTGGTGGAGCAGTTGAGTCTGAGTTATGGGTAGATCTCCGCAACAACTCAAGACGATATAATAAAGTCACCACTCTCATCGCCCATACCCCCACTCCAAAACCATCATGAGTCCAGAACTAGAAAATATCCTAGTGCAAGCTCAAAAATTAGATCGTCAAGAACAACTTCAACTGATTAGCCACCTCAAACAGCAATCTCAATCCAGATCGAAACAGCAATCTCATAACCCGTGGTTAGCAACCGCAGGTAGTCTAGTTGACGATCCATTTTTCGAGGATTATATAGCCGCAATTTCTGAATACCGTAAATCTGTAGGATGAATTTATGAAAATCAAAGAACAACTATTACAAGAACTCAATTCTACACCCGATCGATTACTTGTTGAAACCCTCAATTTTCTACAATTTATCAAAGCCAAAGAAGAATTAACTTTCTCCACCGGAGCATCTTTACTTGTCCATCTAAAAACTATCGGTACTTGGCAAGGTAACGATTTTGATGAATGCTTACAGGACATCTCTGATACCCGATTACCTGCTGAGTTCACTTTAGAAACCAATCCCTTTGACTAATGTACCTATTAGATACAAATCACTGTAGCCGTCTAATTTTAGGAGATGCTAACCTAATACTGCGGTTGAGTGAAATTCCTCGCGATCGCATCTATACTTGTGCAATTGTCGCAGGAGAATTAATTAATATGGCAGAGCAATCGCAACAACGCGCTCAGAATATCTTGCTAGTTAAAAACTTCCTCA
>NZ_JANMZA010000298.1:0-21505 GCF_031382685.1 Chamaesiphon sp. OTE_8_metabat_110
GCGGGGTAAACCTTGATATTGGCAAATCGATCGGCTCCAGGCGGGAATCGTTTGAGGAAGTGTTTCATTAGGGGCTGATAATTGCCCTCTTCTAAGATATTTAGCACGAACCTGTCGCCGACGTGCATTAAGGATTCGATCGCGCGGTCTTTGGCGATGGCGATCGAGATTCCAGGCGGTTCGACGCTGGCTTGGGCGACCCAGGATGCTAGCATGGCACTGGTGGCTTCGCCGCGTTTGGCGGTGATGATATATAAGCCGCCGCTGATGCGTCCCAAGGCTTTGTCGAGATCGTTATCGAGAGATTTCATCTGCTTGATGCTACGATCGCGTGTCAGCCATTGTCCCAGATCTGTTCCGGCTTCTTCGCACAGTTGGTAGATATTCTCACTGGGAGCGGTTTCGATCCGAATTGGCTCGAAGGCTTCGCGGACACCGATTTCGCGGAGCTTATTGCGGAGTAGATAAACTGATTCGTCATCGCCACCGCCGGATTCAAATAAACCGAAGCTTTGTTTGGGGTTAATAGCGGCTAAGATCGTACTAACTAATGCTTGGGTTTGCGTGGCATCTGCACCGGATTGGGGGGGCATTCCGATGACTACGCCAGAAGCGATATCTACTAGTTCGCGGACTTCGTGAGGATCGGATTCGCGTAAATCGATGAGTTCGACACCTACACCTGTTTTGGAAATCCCTTGCCCGATCGAGTTAGCAATTAGATCGCCATACCCATACTCACCAATGTAGAATACTACTGCGGTAGTGGTGGCTTTTGCCTGAGTCTGACTCCAATCCTGATATCGTCCGACGAGTTCGGTGATATTGTACTTTAGTAATGGCCCGTGTCCGGTGGCGATCGTCGCGATCGCTGGTAAGTCACCCATCCGCTTAATGGCTGCTAGTACCGATCGAGCATTCGGTCCCATCAGGCAATCGTAATAGGTTTTATAATCAGAGTCGAGAATTGCGAGATCTTCATCGTAGATTTGGTCATCGCAATAGTGCATCCCAAATACATCGCAAGTAAATAGGGTTTGGGTATGATGGTCGTAAGTGAGCATCGTATCCGGCCAGTGCAGATTGGGCGCTGCGACAAATTCTAATTCATGTCCGTTACCCAAGTCCAATCGGTCGCCACTTTTGACCATCATTTTGGTGTAAGGCTGATGGATCAAGTTATCCAGAAATTGCATCGCTACCTTCACCGCGACGACGGTAATATTCGGATTCAGTTGCAGTAAGTCTTTCACCAAGCCACTATGATCGGGTTCCGTGTGGCTGATGACTAAGTAATCGATATCCGCAGGATCGATGAGTCCCAACAATGTATCTAGATAATGCTGGCGAAATTTAGCGTGAGAGGTATCTACTAGCGCGACTTTTTCGCCCCGAATCAAGAAGGAGTTATAAGTAGTCCCATTTTCTAGGGCAAACTCAATATCAAACCGATCGCGATCCCAGTCGAGCGATCGAATTACCGTCGTATCGGCAGCAATCTCCTCAACCTGCATCGTCAGGCGTTTTTGGATCTTCTCAGCTAGTACTACCATTGTATTTCACCTTTTCTTCTTAAAACTATCTGTCGCTTGTGTCTATTGTGACACGATCTTTGTGTAAATTTTTATCAAAAATACTATCGATCGCTTAACCCATACTAATCAATGATAACCTCACATCTTGCCTTAAAACGAATTTACTAGTGGATAGTGAAAAGGCGCTCTACTTAGATTTTGCCCAAGTAGAGCGCCTTTTTAAGACAATTTTAGTAATTAACGCGAGTTCGGGTTAATAATGATCCAGAGACTGGCGATCTAGCGGTAACGACTTGCAGCCTTGACGTACTGACGGCAGCCGATACCAGGGTAATGAAGGGTACTCGTGATGCTCCCAGTGGTAGCCGAAGTGATAACAAGTCAAGAACGACAAGACGATCGGATAATTGCTACTCACCGCATTGTGTGACTTGAGGTGCGGACTCGGCGCTACCGCTTTATCAGCCGCTCGATGCGGTAGGTATGTGCCAAAGAAGAACAGTTGCATCGAACTCAGGACGATCGGCAATACCCAAAATAAAAATAAGTTGGGAATGGGCACATGAAAGCCCAAATACAAGCTAAAAAAGATAACTTTCATCCCAAAAAATAGGACGACTTTTTGCCTAAAATCCAAGTATTCCTGCATGAACATCACATACCAAGCACCCAGGCTGTCGCGAACGCCATCATGAAAGTCCGGATCGCCGTGCCGAGCGGGTTGAAGATGGTGTTGCCAGTGGTGATCCGCCAGTTTTTGATATGGGAGTAGTGCGTATAATGCCAACGCAAATTGACCGAACCAGTAATTGACGCGGCGATTTCCGGGCAGTACCGAGCCATGAATGGCATCGTGAGCGACGATAAATAATCCGGTTTGGATAAACGTTCTGCCGAGTATTACTGGCACGATGCCTAATGGCAGGAGTTTACTGACATCTAGCGAAAATGCACATCCTAGACTACCAAGCCACAGGAAGACGATCGCGATTGCCACGACAAGTCCCGTCAATTGTGGCGATTTTGAATCATGCTGCACGCAATTCTGTCTCACTGAGTAACACCATCGTTTCTGCTCCGACTCTCCCAAACTGAGGTTCTTGACCCAGCGGCATCTCGACTAAATACGTCCAATGTTGGGCTTCAAATTTGAAGCTTCTCACAATCCCTTCGCCACCTGCAAATTTCACTCGTTGCGCGCGATCGAAAGTGTGCATTTTTTCGATTGTTTGCATCATTACGCGAATTACTCCAATTTTTGGTCGATGCTTTCTATTACAACAGAACTTGATCGACATCTTCTGTATCCTTCTGTGTAAACAATCTTTTTTCTGTCTATGTCTTTTGACTATATTCATGCTAAAGTCGAATCCTATAGCTTGACATTATCTGTGTGGTAAAGCTATACAATCTTTAATCGATGCGCTGTTTGAGCTGTATGTATATAATTTTCCCCATCGCTGTGAGTGGCTTTTAAACGATATAGATTATCTAAATTCAATTAATGATTAGATATATTAATCATGCAGATAAATAGCTAATAATCTAATCTCAAATTTTGGAGCAAAACGGGGATCGGTACTCGCAGAGCTTGCGTGTGGCGATCGGTCGTGATTTTAGCCGCTCGCATCATATTTAGATCTGGAGCAGATCGACGATCGTCGATCTCCTATAAAAGTAGAAATACAATCTTTTTCAATACCCGATCCCCGATCCTCTATCCCATATTCCCTATCCCCTAAATTGCTTGGTGGCGATCGAACACCGTCCACTCACCGACATCGGCAGCTTTGAGAATCGACTCTGCCCGATCGATATCGATTTCGGTACCTTTGAGGACGACTAGATAATTACCCTGCTCCAACAGCTCGCTATAGTGTTTTGCTTGCTCTTCTGGCAGCGTAATCCCGATCTCATTGCTGAGTAATCCCCCCGAGACAGCGCCGTAAAAAGCGCCAGCAGCCATCCCGACTAAGACTACCGCCCCAGCAAAAGCTGGAAATGCTAAAGTTGTCAGTCCCGCAACTACCCCTCCAGCAGCACCACCGATCGCACTAGCACCAGCGGCACTATGCTGAATTCGATCGAGCGGTCGATCGCGCTCGGCATCGGCTGGAGATTCCACCACTGGCTCGGTGAGATTGCCCACAGTCTTATCGGCTGTATTGGCATGAGGATCGACCACCGAGACATTATTCATCGCGAAGCCACTAGCTTGCAGTTGGCTCATTGCTGACTCGACTCGATCGCGTGCGGGAAACACACCCACGGCATTTTTTCGTGCTGATGCCATATCTTTGTCTTGAATTTAGTATTTATTCGCTCATTCTAAAACTAAAGTTTTTTTATTCTCTCTATCGAACTGAAGATTACATCTGCTCTAGTTCTACTCCTCGATCCCTAGCTACCTGTTACCTCAGACTATCAATAGCCGAGCCGTAATACTTCATTAGACAGATGTGCTGTGCCGATGACCTTGTTAGAATTTAGCAGTTGCCGACGGTCAGACCGAGATACCAGTGCAGGTGACACACCGCAGCTACCTTGCCGATCGAAGACATTTATGGACATCAGCAGACGCGATCTACTCAAGACAACAGCAACTTCTGGACTTGTTGCCGCTGGGTTTGCGGCTTATGACGCAATTAAACCCCTCTTCGCAAAAACAGCAGATCGGGATC
Source organism: Chamaesiphon sp. OTE_8_metabat_110 (assembly GCF_031382685.1). Classification (NCBI taxonomy): domain Bacteria; kingdom Bacillati; phylum Cyanobacteriota; class Cyanophyceae; order Gomontiellales; family Chamaesiphonaceae; genus Chamaesiphon; species Chamaesiphon sp. OTE_8_metabat_110. The sequence goes on from NZ_JANMZA010000298.1 coordinate 4,217, forward strand.
GTCCTGAGTTACGGGCATCGATTGCCTGGAAATTCTCGATCGAGCAGTTAAGGCGGCGCGTACCTTCAAACCGTTGACTCCAGTGACAGCCATGCTCATCGATGGAGCCAATGCCATCGCAACTGGGATTTGGCGTGACAATCGTCACGATTAATGTTCTGCCTTTAGGCGGATAAATTTATTGGGATAAGTGATTATTCTGAAGATAAGAGTCAGTCGAAGGATGAGCGAAATCACCTTCATATCCGCGATTCGATTCAATTTTTTTAGCTCAATAATTATCTTATGAACAAGCTGATTTTACTCTCATTAGTTTGCACTGGATTTGCAGCGACTGCGATGCCATTTCCGGCAAATGCAGCCACTCAGAGACTCGATAGTCATGGTGACTCTACGCTTACCCTCGCGCAGTATCGCCGCAACGATCGCCAGTTCAATGTCTACTATCGCGGTCGGGGCAATCGATCGTGGATTTTAGAAAATTCTTATGCCAATCGTCGCCAAGCCGTGCAAGCGTCTCGAAGATTGGAGCGCCGGGGTTATAACACCTACGTTCAATTAAGTCGCGAAGTCGGTCGTCGTTAAGGTTAATTTTAATAAAGTTATACCAATTTAAATAGTTAGCACCACAGATCTTTACCCCACCCAGCCTCCCCTTATAAAGGGGAGGAGTTAATCATCAGTCATCTACCAAATTTAAATTGGTATTACTTATTATTTATGTCTCAAACAGAAGCGGTTGTCGCTCGATTTCATGACTTGCAAGATGGCCAAAAACGTCAAGTAACTGTCGGCGACACCGATATTCTGCTGATTCGGCGCGACGATCGCGTGTATGCGCTTGGGGCTTACTGTACCCATAACAAAGCACCTTTAGAGCAAGGCATCCTCCACGGCGATTGTATCGTCTGTCCGTGGCACAATGCCTATTTTGACATCACCACAGGCGACCTAGAGCAGCCTCCGGGACTCGATTCGCTCGATCGATATGTCGTCCGCATCGACGGCGACAACGTACTGGTGACGATTCCCGAATCCGCACCCGGTCATCGCGTGCCCGCTATGGCACAATACGATCCAGATATCGACAGCCGCACCTTTGTCATCCTCGGAGCCGGAGCCGCTGGCACCCATGCCGCCGAAACCCTGCGCGTCGCTGGTTATCAAGGGCGGATCGTGATGATTACCCGCGATGATAAGCTGCCCTACGATCGCACGACGCTGAGTAAAAACTATTTTACAGGTAAGCTTAAAGCCGACCAAATCTTAATGCGATCGGCTAATTTTTATCAGCAGCACAGTATTGAATTACGACTCAATTGTCCGGTAAAGAATGTAGATATCGACACCAAAACGATCGTCCTAGCTAATGATGAAACTCTCACCTATGACTCGTTGCTAATTGCCACTGGTACCCAACCGCGCCCTCTAGCAGTCCCTGGTGGTGCTTTCCCGAATATCTTCACACTGCGAAGTTTTGCCGACAGCGATCGGATCTTAGCCGCTGCCGCACATGCAAAACAAGCAGTAGTTATCGGTTCGAGTTTTATCGGCATGGAAGTCGCTGCCGGACTCACCCAAAAAGGAATTAAAGTCACCGTAGTTTCGCCCGATGCTTTACCCTTCGAGCAAACTTTAGGCACCCAAATCGGCGAACTTTTCTATCAAGTGCATGAGGAAAACGGTGTCACCTTTAAAATGGGTTGCAAGGTAACTCAAATCGAAGGCGAAAGTACCGCCCAAACTGTAATATTAGATAATGGCGATCGCCTAGCCACAGATATGATAGTCGTCGGTATTGGCGTCCAACCAGTTACCGATTTTATCACCGGACTTGAATTAAATCCCCAAGATCGCAGTATCCCAGTGGATGAATATCTCTGCGCGGCTGAAAATGTCTATGCCGCTGGCGATATTGCCCGCTTTCCAGATTGGCGGACATCTACATCCATGCGCGTCGAACATTGGCGAATTGCCGCCCAACACGGACGTATTGCCGCTTTTAATATGGCTGGCAAACCGACCAAATTTTGCGGTGTACCTGTATTTTGGAGTAGCCAATATCAGTTCCCAATCCGTTATGTCGGACATGCTACTGAGTGGGATGAAGTCATTATCGATGGTAGTTTAGACGATCGGGAATTCATCGCTTTTTATGTCAAAGCCGATCGGGTATTAGCTGCTGCCAGTAGCCAACGCGATACCGAAACAGCCGCGATCGCTGAATTATTTCGGATCGATAAAATGCCCGATCCTAATGATTTGCGACAGGGAGAATTTAATAATTTATATCCAGATTTACTAGGCGATCGAGCGATGTCTAAATGATGCTTAAAAATTTGCGATCGTCAACTGTCATTACACCATCTGTAGGGCGAGTTTATGCTACAAAAATTTGTAGGGTGGGCACTGCCCACCAACACATCGTCGCTCGAATTCAATCAGTATTAAATAAATCAGCTCGCTAATTTGATAATTATTATTTGTAATAACAACTGTTCCAAGATGAGATTTTTATCGATCGATTAGCAAACAGATAACTCGATCGCGTAGCGTACAGTAAGTAATCTAATCAAATTTAAATTCTTTTTGCTACGGCTACAAATGGTCTGTGGGCATTGCCCACCCTACTTTTTATACTTTTTATACTAGTATCGGATTATATCGAACGTGTCATTCATCACGTAGTTCCATAATTTCTAGAGGCTTAATAATATATGGAGGAGTCAGTAAGTCTACAAATTCAGAGTAATACTCGACGGATGATTTATTAACTGCTAATATGCCGCTCCTTCTTTCTAAAATAGCAATATCTGATTGATAGTTAAAGCTAACATCTCCATCGATCTTCTCAAGAATATACACAACTATTTTGCACATCAATCCTGTACATTCAAGATAATTGTTATTATCGTTTTTAAGAGATAAGTATATTCTTTGATTTAAACTCATATCAACTTCTTGCATAAGATAATCTTTATCCTCTTCATCTAAGTAACAAAAAGAAATAAATAATCCATTACTATTGCTTAAAAAAGTAGAGTTACTTTCAGACTGGTAAAGCCTAAATTCATCTTTAATATCATCAATCAATATAGCTCGATGTATCGGGGTTGAGAAATTTAGCATGTAATCAGTTGACATATAGACACATTGATGTTTTATGTTTCTTTCAGAACCCCAACCTATGATGGAGAACTCCTACTCAAAACTTTTATAACAGGCTTAGTAGTGGCACGATCAGCCTTTATCCTTAATCGTCAACTCCCAAGATCGATCGGTCGCCAGATCTAAAATTGACTGGTGATAATCGCTCAAAATTTCGCGATGACCGACACTTAAAAATGTCATCCCCGAATCGCGAAGCTGTTGATATAACTGCTTCTCATTCTGAGTATCCAGCGCACTCGTCGCCTCATCTAAAACGGCATAGCGCGGTTTATTAATTAGCAATCTGGCAAAAATCAATCGTTGTTGTTCGCCTAATGATAATACTTGCGCCCAATTTTGTTCGGTATTAAATCCGCCATGTTGCTGTTCTAAATTGGGTAAATTAACCTGTACTAAAATCTTGCTCAGATAACTATCTTCTACTTGGGCATCCATATGGGGATACAGCATTTGGTCGCGTAATGTGCCCAGTACCATATACGGGCGTTGCGGTAAAAATAACATTTGCTCTAATGGTGGGCGAATAATTTTTCCCGTCCCCGCATCCCACAACCCAACGATCGCGCGGAGTAAAGAACTCTTCCCACAACCACTCGGCCCTCTGACGAGTAATCCCTCACCGGGCGATAATTTGACCGATAAATCGGTAATTAAAGTACGCTCGCGATTGGGAGTTTGCAGAGTCATCCGATCGAGTTCTAAGCGTTCGACTACTGGTGTCTCGGTGGCACAAATAACTTCCGTCTCGATCGTCGGTTGCACGGTAGCTTCAGCTTGGACATCATCGGTAATCCCTTCTAAAGATTGCATGAAGGTGTACAAACGCTCGACACCTGCGCCAAAAGTAGTCAGAGATTGGAACCGCGCCACAATCAAATTGAGCGAGAAAAAGATCCGAATAAATGCTCCTTGCGCTTCAGTGACTTTACCGACTTCTAACTCACCAGCAAAGATGCCCGGAGCCACGACGATCGCGGGTAAGATAAAGGGAATAAATTCGTAAGCATTGGTGAGAATATTGAGATTTAATTCCCAAAAAATCAACCGTTTAAAGTTGTCGAATACTTCTTTAAACCTGCCTTTAATCCGATCGGATTCGTAGCCTTCCCCCTGATAAAAGGCGATCGCTTCGGCATTTTCGCGGACGCGAACCAAACTAAACCGGAAGTCCGCCTCTTTCTTGAGCCGCTCGAAACTCAGTCGCATCAAAGGTTTCCCGAACACCCCAATCGTCGTCAGAGTCCCCACCAAAGCATACACAGTCAGAAACAACACCAGCGGCGGCGAAATTCCCCACAGGACGCTCGTAAACGCCGCGATCGCTAGTAATGAATCGACGAGGGCGAGCAACAGCGTCAGCGACTCCTGAGTGAAGCTTTTGACATCTTCGGCAATCCGTTGATCGGGGTTGTCGATATTCGCTTCGGCGTAGTTGAGATTGTAAAAGGCGCGATTTTGGAAATAGCGATCGAGAAACGAATTCGTCAACCACTTCCGCCACTCAACGCCCAGCCTGTCGCGCAAGTACACATAGCCAGCAAACAGCGGCGCATAGACAACGAGCGTCCCGGCAAACACCCAAATCGTCTCCCAAAATCTCGCCTCATCCCGCGCCGAGAGTGCCGAAATCAGTACGCCGCGCTTGTTGTTGAGCAACACGCTCAATCCGGTATATCCCAGCGACAACACGATGACCGCCAGTAATAACCCCCGCGCCCGCCACTTGTCCTCGCTCGACCAGTATGATTTGGCGATCGCCCAAAACTGCCTGAATACGGTGAGATTGAATCTTTGCATGATGATTTTGATGTACCGCCCACGATCGACTATTAATTAATTCTAAAGAGTTTTAATGACGCGACACGGATTACCGACCGCCACAACCCCAACAGGAATATCTCTAGTCACGACACTTCCCGCCCCAATCGTCGTCCCCGCGCCGATAGTCACCCCCGGACAAATAATTACCCCGCCACCAATCCAGACATCATCGCCGATCGTAATCGGTGCCGCCAGCTCTAAACCGGATCTTCTGATTTCGGGATCGAGGGGATGGTATGCCGTATAAATCTGGACTTTGGGCGCGAGCATGACATTATCGCCAAATCGCACTTCGTTGCAATCTAAAATGACACAATCATAGTTGATATAAAGATTTTCGCCAGCGTGAATATGACAACCAAAATCACACATAAACGGTGGCTTGATTGTAAAAGTTTTACCGATCGATCCAAATAGCTGACGAATAATTTCTGCTCTTTTTTCCTGCTCGTCAGGACGCGCACGATCGAACGAATATAGCAGCTCTTGGGCGGCTGCCATCATCATTTGCAGCTCGGGATCGGCGAGCGAATAATACAGCTCGCCTGCCAGCATTTTTTCCCGTTCGGTCTGACTCATCCGATCCCCTCAATTATAGTTTTAAGAACGAGTGTATCGAGTTATTGCATTTTAAGATAGTCTAGACGCGATCGTCGCAATTAGCACGATTAAACCGAGCGACCGCCGAAAGTAATTAACCCCCTGAAATAATTCCGCCAAAGCCCAAATGACGATCGCAATTAAGGCGATGATATCTAATCCAGTATAAATTGCGCCCGTTTTGAAAACAAGCTGGAGGACACTCGCGATCGCCCATACTAATAATGGTGGATTTGGCAGTTGCCCAATTACAATATTGCCATCTTTGTCGCGAAAGAATCGATCGAACCAATTGTCTGTCATGGGATCGGGATGAATAATCTAGGTGAATTAAACCGTGCCTAAAACAAATCGAGTTTCACTACTATCTTAACGATGATTTCATCGAGCTTAATGTACTTCGCCGAACATGCCGCTCAACCTTCAATCGTCTGGATCTGCAAATCGATCCCTGCCCAAGACAAATCCAACTTAGCGAGAGCCGATCGCACTTTCGACATCGCCCTTGGTGACTTTTGGCTCCTTCAGTAGCAATGCACACAAGCACGCAACCACAATCCCCGTTACCCCGATGATTTGGAAAAAAGCATTATTTCCCGCTACAGTTTGCGGCAATAAGCTGTAAGTCATCGCATATAGTACCGATCCCACACTGCCATAAGCACTAATATTGCCAGCAATTTGTCCCGTCATCCGCCGTTCGATGAGCGGCGCGATCCCAAAGGTTGCCCCTGCACCTGCACACACAAAGAAAGCACAAAACATCGTCAGCAAAATCGCCCAGGGTAAACCCATATTAGGGTTAATTTTACTCATGATTAGATAGCTCAGTCCCACCCCGCCGATCGTCAATGTCAGTGCCCATTTTCGGCTACCGATCTTGTCAGATATTAAGCCACCTACTGGACGGGCGAATAAGTTCATCAGCGGATAAGTTGCGGCTACTAAGCTAGCAAGTTGACGACTGAGATTAAATGTTTCTTCAAAATATTCTGGCAGCATCGAAACTACTGCTAATTCCGAGCCAAAACTGACAGCATAAGCCAGTTCGAGGATAAATAATTGCCCGACTCGTTCGCGAAGCGTCCGCTCTGCGGAATCGCGATCTTTAGCTGGATAGATTTTTTGACCTAAAATAACTTCCCGATTGATTTCAAATGTATGGTAAGTTTGCAGCAAAAATAATCCCACTAAAAATACCCAAACTTGTTGCATGGTATTTGGTGTGAGGAAGCCTACCAACTGCAACCGCCACGCGATCGAACCGAGTACCAAAAACAGCGGTAGATTCGTCAAAGTTAATGCCGAAAAACTAGCGCGTGAAGTTACTTCCATCCCCCCAACATCGGAACGCTGATATCTTTTGCCTGGCGGCGTATTTTGGACATTTAGATAAAACAACACCCCAAATCCCAGCGATACCAACCCAGATAACGCGATCGCCAATCGCCAATTCTCAGAGCCAGCATTCGCAGCAGTCGCTAGTGCGACTATTGGCAAAAATGCTTGTGACACAAACGAGCCAAAGTTGCCCCACCCCCCATAAATTCCCTGTGCTAGTCCGATTTCATCTGACTCGAACCAGTCGCCAACCAGCCGCACCCCCACCACAAAGCCTGCGCCGACGATCCCCATCGCTAGGCGGCTGAGGACGAGCTGACTAAAGTTCTGTGCGCCAGCAAATGCCCAGCATGGCAACGCTGCATAAATTAAGATTGCCGAAAATGTCACACGCGGCCCCAATCTGTCGAGGATCGTGCCAATGATAATCCGCGCGGGAATCGTCAATGCTAAGTTGCACAAACTAATCGTTCGCGATTGGGCGATCGTCAGATGTAGCTCTTCCCGAATTACTGTCGCAAATGGGGCGTAGTTAAACCACACCACAAATGTTAGGAAAAAAGCGCACCAAGCATAGTTTAAGATTCGATACCGATCGCGAAATGATAACAACTCTCGCAGCATTTTCAGATATCTCTCAAAAAATAATTAACCGACCGCCAGCAAACTGCGATCGGGTCTTGTTTAGCCGCGCACTGCGATCTAGCACAAGCGATTGTTGAAATCGATCGATACTGAATTAACTTATAGGTTCGATCGAGTTGGGCAAATGGTATCAGCGGTAACAATCGATCTCTAATTCTGAATCGATCGCATTAAAATAATGCAATACTTACATGCCGAATTTAATCGCAACTCAGGATTACCGCCGTAGTTGCGATCGAGCAGAGAATATCGGATCGACCTGCCAACTATGGAAACTATTTAGTCTCGATCGATGCTTATTTACTGGAAAAGTGCCAACGAATCAACCAAATACTGATGATTTTCGGTAATATTTAGAAAATCTCGAAGATTGACGATAAAATGGTAGTATTAAATACAGAATTTTCGTTATAAAGTTCCAAGCTATGAATATTAAACACTTAACGCCAATTTTAGTTGGCATGATGCTCTCTGGAGGAATCCTTACTTCTGCCGCCGTAGCACAGCCCGCTACCTCATCAAGCCAAAACTCCCAAGTAGAGCATCTCACCTGCGTCCGAGATCCCCAGGGCTTGATGTGTAATGTCGATGACTCATCGAACGTTAAAAGTACAGAGCGAGTGACGATCTCTAAAAATAGATCCACCCCAGCCGCAGTTAATACCCAGCAGTTAGCACAGGCATCAAATTTGTTGCTCGGCATCATCTATTTAGGCTTGCCAAGCGCACTAATATTTGCGATCGTCCGTTACGATCGACGTGCAGCTCAGCATACTCAATTAGTCGCACAGTTAGAACGGATTTGGGAAAACCCACACGCATAATTTAGATGGTTGGCAGCATTACAGACAGCTTGACACAGATTCTCGGCTCGATCTCTAATTGACAAGACGATCGTCGATGCTGTGGCTGCCGCTGGTGGTTCGTCAGATTTACCAAAAGCGAGCCTCAAAAAAGGTGGTGCCAAAAAAGTGGTGATAATCACCATGATAATAATTGCGGCTTCTAAAGGTTTATCGATAATCCCGCTGGCAGAACCAATACCAGCAAATACCAGCCCCACTTCACCACGCGGCACCATGCCCACCCCGATTGCCATCCGGTTGATACCTGGTTGCCCAAATACCACCCAGCCAGTGACGAGTTTGCCTGCGATCGCTACTAAAATCAGAAATATGGCAATTAATAATCCCGCTCGATTACTTTCGATCGCGGGATTCAGAACGCCTAAATCTGCGCGTGCGCCCACAGTCACGAAAAAGATCGGCACAAACAGATCGGCGATTGGTTTAATTAACTCATCCAACTCATTACGAGCGTCGGTTTCATCTAGCACCAATCCCGCCGCAAATGCCCCCAAAATTGCTTCTAGATGAATGGCATTAGCTAGGAATGCCATGAAGAAGGCAAAAATAATCGCTGGAATAATGATATTCCCGCGAGTTTTGAGTCGATCGACGATCGCGATAAAACTCTGATTGAAAAAGCCCCCGATTGTAATTGCACCAATTAAAAAAACTGTGGCACTAATAATCAAATGCGCAGATCGGACTCCAAGCCAATCTCAAATAGCAGAATAATTACACCCAGTTCGGCTAATACGGAGATAACTTCACTTTGAGCTGCAAATACTCGATTTAGGGCAGCGGGATCTAAGTCACTAATTAACTGCAAAAATTGGATGATGACCGAGCTAGATCCATCCAATCCGCTATCGGGGAAAACAACCAGATGTAATGCGGATATTCCGACGATCGCTCCAGCCACTAATTCGCCTAACACTGAGGGCTGCTCGAAGTATTTGGCAACCTCTGCACCAATTTTACTAGCGATATAAATGACGATTAAACTCAGTAATACACCATTCAAGATTGCGGGAGCATTATCGGCAGTGGCAGTTGCCAAGAGTGGCAAGGGTGAAAAAAATGAGGACATTTCCAATAAATGATAATCAATCGATTCAGTCAAAGTCATTAGCTAAAATCCTCACTATTTAGCGTAAAAAAAATTATTAAAGTTTACTCTTGCTGAGACTATCAGTCAATTTATCCTCTCTGTCTGTAATTTACGCTACCGTTCGATCGGCGTTTCAATAACTTAATTATCGGCTTACATCCCCGATTATTGTCAACCAGAAAGAGTGACTTAACTAGAAATTAATTTGGTATCCTAACAAACAGAAATATTTTTAAAAGTAATAATAAGGGAAAATGCAAGCCGTTTTTGCTGCTATTGCATTGGCTACATGCAGTTAATCGATAAGTTCTGAAACTTTGTAGCTATGGAAACAAAATCACTAAGAGAATGCTTGTAATTTACAACGTAGATTGTTATTTAAAGTTTTAAATGTATCTCAGACTTAGATAACAGTTAGATGTAATTTAGATCTACAGAAAGTGAGTTACTTTCGCTACTTTTTGCTGCAATAAAATTAGTTTTAACATATTTTAAATACAGGAGAATATAGAGCATATGGCTGGTATTTGGTCATTCAGCGGGCGATATCGGATCTTACATTTCACTTGGTTTGCCTTTTTTCTAACATTTGTAGTTTGGTTTAACTTTGCCCCATTTGCAACGCTGGTAAAAACAGAAATGGGTTTATCAGAAGCGCAAATGCGAACGCTGGCAATTTGCAATGTTGCCCTGACAATTCCAGCGCGGATTATTGTCGGGATGGTCTTGGATCGTTTTGGGCCGCGCATTACTTATTCATGCTTGCTGATTTATGCGGCTTTGCCCTGTCTGGCTTTTGCAATGGCGCAGAACTTTACCCAGTTGGTATATAGCCGACTGGCTCTGAGTATTGTCGGCTGCGGCTTTGTCATCGGGATTCGGATGGTGGCAGAGTGGTTTAATTCCAAAGAAATCGGTCTAGCTGAAGGGATCTATGGCGGCTGGGGCAACTTCGGTTCTTCTGGTGCGGCTTTTACACTGCCGACGATCGCGGCAGCCACCGCATTTATGGTCGGCGGTCAACTCAACTGGCGACTGGCGATCGCGATGACCGGAATCGTTACAGCTATGTATGGAGTTGTCTATTTCTTCAATGTCTCGGATACGCCGCCAGGAAAGGTTTATCAGCGTCCGCCGAGTAGTGCGGGGATGGAAGTCACCAGCAAACGCGATTTTTGGTTTATGTTGGCGATGAACGTGCCGCTAGTAGCCGCTCTGGGCTTGATTGCATGGCGGTTGACTAAGGTGAAGTTCATTAACGATGCGACTTTTGCGATCGTGTGTGTGTTGCTGGTCGGACTGTATTTATTCCAGGCATACAACGCTTATAAGGCAAACGAACCGCTGATGACAGGTCGCAAGGTGTATGAGGCAACCGATCGATATCGGTTTTCTCAGGTGGCTAACTTGAATTTAGCGTATGTGGCTTGCTTTGGTTCGGAACTGGCGGTGGTATCGATGTTACCGTCCTTCTTTGAGCGTGGTTACGGTTTGGCGGCAGGGGTCGCAGGGGCTGTGGCAGGTACCTATGCCTTTATGAATATCCCGGCTCGTCCCGGTGGTGGTTGGATCTCGGACAAGGTGGGCAGCCGCAAGTGGACGATGGTATTCACACTGGTGGGCACTGGAGCTGGCTATCTAATCTTTGCTAGCTTGGGTCAGGGTGTGCCACTGGCGATCGTGGTTGCCGTAACGATGCTGGCATCTTTCTTTGTCATGGCAGCAGAGGGCGCAACTTTTGGGATCGTGCCGTTGATTAAAAGTCGCGTGACTGGACAAATCGCGGGTAACGTCGGGGCATATGGAAATTGGGGAGCAGTGGTATATCTGACGGTTTACAGTCTATTGCCCCAAGGTGTTCAAAGCGATCGCATCTTCTTCCAAATGTTGGGTGTAGTAGCACTGATGGTGGCTTTTCTCAATGCCTTCTTCTTGAAGGAGCCGACAGGTTCTCATGATGGAGAACATGAAGAAGCCCCAATCCTAGCTACCTCTAACGCCGATCGACAGTATCGCCCTTAGCGGATGTTGGGAAAGGATCGGGTAACACTTGCAAACCCCAGAAAATCCCCATAACTCTCCATAACTTCCCTATGGAATCGATCGTAGTCCCTTTACCCCACCCCAGCCCTCCCCTTATAAAGGGGGGTTGGGGGGGTAACGCCATATCAGTGGAAGTCTAGCCGACACAAGGTTTGAATCGATTGTGTGGATGTTGGGTTTCGCAGAGCTTCTACCCAACCTACAGATCTAGATTAATTATCGTTTACCCACTCCAGAGAACTTTATGTCTTCAGCATCTCACGAGTCATCTACTGTTGATGCGACGAATGAATCACCCCCAATGGGTGTGGTGGCTCCCATTTTGAGCGATCTGAGCTATGCCCAAGTGATGTTCTGGTCGGCGGCGATCGGGATTGCTGGGGGAATAGTTGCTACTGCTTACTATTACTTGATTGAAGGTTCGATGCACCTCGTTTGGTCGCAGGTGCCGGATCTGCTCCAAGTGTATTTTCCTGGCGAATTTTTCATCCACAACTATGTCTGGATTGCCGCATCAGTGGGCGGATTATTAGTAGGGCTATCGCTTTATTACATGGGTTTGCCGGGGGAAGTTGCCTTTGTAGTAGACAAGGTACACGATCCGGGGCGGATCGATATGAAACAGACGCCAGCGATGATTGTCGCGTCGTTATTCTCGATCGTGGCTGGTGGTAGCGCGGGGCCAGAAGCACCGCTGGTGCAGGTGAATGGGAGTATTGGCGGCTGGGTGGGCACCAAGCTAAAGCTGTCGCTGGCTTCGGTGCGGATTCTGACCTTTTGCGGGATGAGTGCCGCGCTGGGAGCATTTTTTGGTGCGCCATTGGGCGGGGCACTATTCGCGCTCGAAATTCCCCACCGACGCGGTTTGGAATATTATGAAGCGATTATTCCAGCGGTGTTATCGGCGATTTTGAGCTTTACAGTATTTCGGTTTACCACGGGACTATCGATCGGGGGGATGTATCACTTTGCCTCGATTCCCCCCTTAACGCTGATGAATCTGCTCGAAGGGGCGATCTTGGGTGCGGTGGGGGCGGCGGTTGCTTTATTGTTCGTGCTGGTGTTCCGGACTGTGGGATATTTGACAGCACCTCTACATCATCAAACAATTTTACTCGCAACGCTGGGCGGATTATCGATCGGTCTAATTGCCCTAGTTTTTCCCCAAACGTTGTTCTTCGGTGAGGAGCAAATCGAAACAGTCATCGAGCATGGTGCTGGTTATGGGATTGCGCTATTACTGGCGATCGGACTAGCAAAAATGCTCACAATTAGCTGTACATTGCATTCTGGCTTTCGGGGTGGCTTTATTTTTCCGCTATTCTATATTGGCTCGGTGGTGGGTTTGGCGATTTCGCTGGGCTTCCCCCAAATCCATCCAACGATCGCGATGGTATGTATGATGGCGGCGGTAAATGTGGCAATTACCAAGACGCCGATTAGCAGTACGGTGATTCTGAGCGTGATTGCGGATACGTCAATGGTGCCCGTAATCGTGATTGCCAGTCTGACTAGCTTTTTGCTCACTACTCAAGTATCGCTGATTAAAACCCAACGATCGCGGACGGTAACAGCCGGAGAATATCAGCCCGACAAGATGCCCGTGCCTGAGATCGTGGCTGGTGTAGTTTCACAGGCATAAATGACGTGACGGGTTAAGGATATTGGCTACGTTCGAGTCCCGCCGCCGATTGAAACCATCCTTCGGATACGCTACGAGAGTAGGGCTAGTGTTGCAAAGTCCGCCTTCGCGGACTGTATATCTTAGTCCGCGAAGGCGGACTTTGCCCTATGAGCGGCGGTTTCTAACCGCTGAGGTTATCGGTAACAACTCACGTTAAACACTGAGTTCGATCGGCTGCAAGCAACCTGAGTATAACCATCTTTGACAAAACGAATTATGACTCAACATCCTGCCAGCCGATTCGATGGCGGCATCTCCGTAAAATCGATCGGTACCACACCCGATCGGCTAGTATCGGCACTGACAATCCTACTTACTTCAGTGTGTACAAATACAGAATGGGAATATGGTGAATCCTGGCTGCCAAACTCTACTGGAACCTTGCTAGAACTCAGCCCTGCCTGGTGCGTCAATACCAATCTAGATCTACATAAAGCAATTTCCTGGATGCAGTTTCAAATTTGTAGTAGAGCGTTTGTGCTATCTCTTGGAGAAGGATTGCCAGGTCGAGTCTGGCAGCACCAACAATGTGAATGGTTGGAGGATGCGACGGCGGCTTCAGATACCTATTTTTTACGCAATCAAATTGCCAAAGCTTTCAGCGTCAAAACTGGGTTTGGAATACCGATTATTGTAGGTGCCCAAGTACTGGCAGTAGTTGTGTTCTTTCGATCGAAGAGTCGATCTCCTCATCCACTGACGATCGCCCAAACTCAAGCGATCGTCAGCAATTTTCAGTTTGAATATTCGCGCTGGGATACCCCTATCGATTCGATCGAGTGATATTATCGCGGAGCCTGTCATGACTCACTATTCGCGGCGCAAATTCATGCTCACCGCCGGAGCCGCCACTGCTGGAATCTTGACACATGGATGTACTCTCAACTCGCCCGTGCGGATTTCCCAAGCCGCCCCCGCGATGGGTCGATTGTTGTCTGATGCTCCAGAGACAAGCACTGCATCATTGGGTTTTATTGCGCTAACTGATGCCGCGCCGCTGATTGTTGCCCAGGAAAAAGGCTATTTTGCTCGATCCGGCATGAAAGACGTGCGACTCGTGCGACAGCCATCCTGGGGGGCTGTCCAGAGCAATCTCAGTTTGAGTACTAGTCAGGGTGGATTGGATGGTGCCCATGTTTTGACTCCCATTCCCTATCATCTGGCAGCGGGTAAAACACCCGATGGCATTCCTGTCTCGATGTATATTCTGGCGCGGCTCAATACGAATGGACAGGGCATCTCCCTGGCAAATATCTATCGCGACCTAAATATTGGCATCGATAGCTCAAAATTGAGGGAGAGCATCGATCAGGCAAAAGCCAAAGGGCCAGGACTGCGGCTGAAATTTGCCATCACTCATCCTGGGGGTACTCACGATCTGTGGCTGCGCTATTGGTTGGCGGCTGGGGGGATTAATCCCGATACGGATGTGTCGATGTTTGTGGTGCCGCCGCCGCAAATGGTCGCCAATATGAAAGCGGGCACGATGCACGCTTTTTGTGTGGGGGAACCCTGGAATGCGCGACTGATTCAGGAGCATTTGGGTTATTCGGCTCTAGTTACAGGCGAACTGTGGCGCGATCATCCCGAAAAATCGTTTGCGATGCGGGCGGATTGGGTCGATCGATATCCCAAGGCGACTAAAGCCTTGCTGATGGCGATTCAGTCGGCGCAAATCTGGTGCGATCGACCGGAAAACAAAGACGAGATGTGTCGGCTCGTGGCGGCGAGTCAGTACCTAAATGTCCCCACAGCCGCGATCGCGCCGCGTGCTAAAGGTGCGATCGACTATGGTAGCGATCGCGTTACTCAACAAAGTCCCTATACGATGAAATTTTGGCAGGACAACGCCTCTTACCCCTTCAAAAATCACGACCTCTGGTTCTTGACTGAAAATATGCGGTGGGGTTATTTACCCCCCGATACCGATGTGCAAGCAATGGTAAATAAAGTCAACCGCGAAGATTTGTGGCGGGAAGCTGCAATGACAATTTCACCCTCGATCGCGATCCCGAAAACAACTTCGCGCGGGATTGAAACCTTCTTTGATGGCAATCAGTTTAATGGCAAAAATCCGATGGAATATCTGGCGTTACAGTCGATTAAAAAGCTCGATAAAGTTTAATGATTTAATTACTCTCACTCGTGCGATCGTGGCTAATCTTAAAGCTCGTAAACTCAAACAGCAGATCTACCGCGTTATCGAAGTCACCCATCACGACGATCGATTGGGGAAGTTATTTGATGCGTTGATGATTGCGCTAATCTCGCTGAATGTGCTGGCGTTCACTTTTGAAACGGTCGATAGTATTTCGATTCCTTATAAAAGTTATTTCAACGATTTTGAGACTGCTTCTGCGATCGTTTTTACCATTGAATATGCACTCAGATTGTGGACTTGTACTCTCGATCCTCGCTATCGTCACCCAATTTTTGGTCGGTTTAAATTTGCCTTCACACTCCTATCGATCGTCGATCTTATTTCAATTCTACCTTACTACTTATTTCTATTCTTCCCCCATCTAGTATTTGTCCGCGAACTGCATTTACTCCGATTGGCACGCCTGTTCAAAATTGGTCGCTATTCCGAGTCGATGCGAACTTTAGGTAAAGTTATTTCCGCCAAACGCGAAGATTTATTTTCGACACTGTTTGCTGTCTTCACCTTACTGATGATTTCATCGAGCTTGATGTATTTCGCCGAACATGCCGCTCAACCCGATCGATATCCGAATATCCCCGCATCGATGTGGTGGGGCATCATCACCCTCACCAGCGTCGGCTATGGGGATGTTTCACCGATTACGGCGATCGGTAAAATTCTCGGCGGGATTATTGCTGTATTAGGATTAGGTTTAGTCGCACTTCCAGCGGGGATTATTGCCTCCGGTTTTACCGAGGAAGTCGAAAAGAAACGGGCAAAACCACAACGAATTTGTCCCCACTGTGGCGAAGAGTTAGATTGAATATTAGGAGTAACTATCTTACACCTAAACGCATAATTGCCATCTTTGTCGCCAAAGAATTGCTAATAATCAGATGTTCTGCCGTCCTAATATATAAGGTAAGAGCTTGCTAATGTTGCGAGCATCATCGATACCGCGATGATGAGTGCCAGTCAGCTCGATCTGAGCCAAATTGAGCGCTTGCGCCATGCCATGACGCTTGTTCAGTCTTTGGGTGGTGCTGAAGATTTCTTTGAGGTTGACATGGTTGCTAGAGACTGGATAGGGGAGATCGATGCGATGGTGTTTGCTATCTTGCTGGAGTTGTTTGCGGTCGTAGTCGCCCCAAGAGCCAAAGATGGTTTTGTCGAATTGAGCCAGCCAAGGTTGCCAGAGTTTTATGGCGTCTGGAAAGGTGGGAGCGGCGTCAACTTGGGATTGAGTAATCGAGGTAAGTTGTAAGCAGAATTCGGTGAGAATGGGATGGCGGATAGGTTTGATGAAGGTTTGAAATTCATCGACTATTTCTAGGCTTCCTGTCGCTACCATGACTGCACCGATTTCGATGGTTTCCATCTGGTGACGGGGGATGCCTTGCGAGTCGCAGCAGGTGGCTTCGAGATCGACGACTAAGATATGTTGGTATTTGGTGAAGCTTGATTCGGTCATAATTTAGTTGGACTTAAAGGATGCTTGGAAAGTTTAACTGCTACGTGTCTAGTGGGCAAATCCCCCTGCTTGGTGCAAGCCATGGGTCGGGAACCTCCGCGTGGTTGCATCCGCTCAATCCCCCTTAAAAAGGGGGACTTTAAAGCCCCCTTTTTAAGGGGGTTGGGGGATTCAGATCTAAAAACGAAGCCCAGTCGATTTGTGTCCTTGCCACCGCCAGCAGCAGACTAAATAAATAATTTCAGACATCGCGCCGACGGACATGCCGATTGCCGCTGCAATCGCGCCTGGTTGCCCCCCATTTACACCCAAATAGGCAACGGTCAACATGAAGATCGATCCTACCCAAGTGGCTTGATTCACCACCCAAGTACGTCTTTCACTGACTAAAAACCCCTGAATCGCATTTTGTAA
>NZ_JANMZA010000302.1:0-4362 GCF_031382685.1 Chamaesiphon sp. OTE_8_metabat_110
GTATTTTTGGGGATGTTTGTTGTCGCGGGATTCAGTCACGAGACGATCGCTCAACCAGGGGCTAGTCCCCAAGAAATGAAGGAGATGGCTGAAGGTTTGGCAGATATATTTTTAAATGGGGTGTTGGCTAAAAAGTAATAAAAAAGTAGGGCACTGCCCACCATCTGGGTTTTAGGTACTTTTAATCTAATTAAAATCAATAATTCGATCGCCTGACTAATCCAAACAACTTTTACTTCTTAGCCAAGACACCGTTTAAAAATATATCTGCTAAACCTTCGGCCATTTCCTTCATTTCTTGAGGGCTAGCACCTGGCTGAGCGACTGTCTCGTGACTGAATCCAGCTACGACAAACATCCCCAAAAATACCTGCGCGATTACCCGAGGATTCATCTTGCGATAGACACCGCGTTCCATTGCTGTTTGAAAAAATGCTTCGGCGACATCGGTCATTTTCTCAACTACTTCTGATTGAATGCGATCGCGTAAATCTTGATGCAGTTGGACTTCCATAAAACAGACGCGCATCATGTCATAATTGTCACCCAGTCGCAACATTCGCTTGTACATCACATGGGAAATAGCTTCATAGCTAGCCATTTCGCTCAATTCTGTCAATAGATCTGTCAATAAGTCGATCCAGCCTTGAGTTGCGACTTCGACTAAGATCGCTTTTTTGTTAGTAAAATGCCGAAACAAAGTCCCCTCAGCAATCCCGGCTTTTTCCGATAGTTCCTTTGTCGTCGTGCCATCATAACCATTGCGAGCAAACAGCTTTTGAGCCGCTTGCAAAATCTTGTCTCGGGTATTTAGCTCGGTTTTGTGTCTGCTATTAAATATCTGCATACATACCCAGGATAATCACAATACCTGTTCAATGGGGTCTCTACATTATTACGCCAGTAAAAATGAAATTTTACGCATTACTTCATAGTTCTTTAGAGATAGTTACTACACTTTACGATCGAACGATGAAATCGTGATTTGGCTTCAACTTTCTTAATATATCAAAGCTGGATGAGACGCGCCCTAACAATCTACCAGATTAATACCTCTAGATCATCCCAAAATCTACAATTGAGCGGGCGACTGTGGCGGATTTGGCGATGCTGGTACTGGCAATAACTCATCCCGCAGCCGAGAGATAATCGTCGCATCATCGACGCGATCGAGGATTTCGCGAATGACGGTATTAGCGCCCAATTGTCCCCAAGTACAACCTGCTGCTAGATAAGTTTGAGCAGCTTTTCCCACCATGTACGCCCCATATCCGGCGATCGCACCCTGAATTGCGCCCGCACCTAGATAACCGGGAAGTGCGGCAAAATTGACACTCGAACCGATGAGCAGTGCGGTTGTTTTGCCCACACCAAAGGCGATTCCAGTCACTAATTCACCTAGCAATAAACTCCCACTACTAAACAAAATTCCATTGAGTAACTTTTTGATTTCATACTTAGTCATCGGGAGATTGTATAACTTTGCTAGCGATCGAATCAGCATGAAATCGACAAACACCCCACCTAAAACATCGAAAATCGCGATCGGATTAGCAGCAACCGCTATTGCTTTATACCTGGCAAATTCCCAGACTAAACTATTGGCTTCGGCTTGAAGATCGGTGAGGGTATTTTTGGCTAAATTTGTTTGAGCAGATCGCGCTTGCACTAAAGCATTAACCGCCAGTAAAGAACGACCCTCACGGGCTAATAAGTCTTTAATTTTAGTCTTGAGTGGTTCGATTTGAGGTGCTGACTTTTCCCATTCAAATTTCTTCGTGCCGTCGGGATATTCGATCCGCACTTGCATTGGGGTGGGATCTGCGGCAACCATGACGACTTCATCAGCCGATACCAATCGTTGCAATAGTTCATCGCCCAGGCTGTTGTCGCTTAAGTTGCGTAACTGCTGGTAGATTTCTTGTTGCGCTTGCTCGGGATACAGATCGGCTTTATTAAATACGAGTAGTAATGGTTTGTGTGCCTGCCGCAATTCGCGTAAGGCTTGATATTCTAATTGCGTGATATCTCCGGCAATCACAAATAAAATTAAGTCCGCCTGTCCGACAACTTCCGCCGACATTTTAGCGCGGGCATCCCCGTCGATTTCATCTAAGCCAGGGGTATCGATCAGATCGATTTGCATAATTCCATCTGGCGACCAGTGGATCGATCGCGGAAACCGCGTTACCCCATTGAGTGGTCCAGTTTCGAGCAGCTTTTCCCCTACTAAAGCATTGAGTACCGCCGATTTACCGCGACTGACCAATCCAAATACCGCAATCCGATAATTATTCTGCTCTAACTTGGCTAAAGTCGCCGCTAAGGTGTCTAAATCGCCCTGCAAGCTAGGAGAAACCGTGCCGACCTTATCGGCGGCATATCGAGATAAACTTTGCTGTAAGCTCGCTCTAGCCCGATCGCAGTCTGTCTCGGGGCGATCGTCTTTGACTGAGGGTACTAATGGAGAGGGGACTGTCTCAGAATTACTCATGTTCTAGGTGCCCGATCGGGGAATCATTCTTTTAGGCTAGCACTAATTTTGGCGGCTAGTTGGAAGGGGTAAGAGGTAAGAGGTAAGAGGTAAGAGGTAATGGGTAAGCTTACCTCTTGCACCAGTACATAAAAATAGACTCAAAACCTAATCATAAGTACTATCCACTATCCACTATCCACTATCCACCATCTAGGTTTCAGATGATTCTAGTAGTTAAAATAATTGTGCCGACCTACCTAAGTACTATTCACTATCCACTATCCACTATCCACCAGCCACACTTCGGCTGTCGCTCAGTGCAAGCTATCCACTATCTAGAATTAGTAAGCTGACAAGATCGCGATTGGGGTCGGGAGTGAAGATGTGGGTACGTTAAAGATCTTCGAGTCGATCGCTTAAATTAACATTAGGAGCAAGTGTAATGTCTACCATTTTGGGTTTGGGACTAATTATTGTCAGTGTTTATTTTCTGGGTCAAAATATCATCTTCACTACCCACCTTTATAGTAGCTGGTTGCAGAAAACCTCAGCAACAGCTTCAGTATTAGCGCTACTTGCAGGGGTTGGTTCGCTGACCTTTTGGCGACGGGAGTTGGGGAACTTTGGCTGGTTTTTTATCGCCATTGGGATTATCTTAGTTTTCTTAAATAGTGCCGTAATTTTGCAGCCGACTAGTCTATGGACATTTGTGGTCGCGATGTTAGCATTTGCTAGTGGTTATCAACTACTCACTAGCGGTAGAATTAGATTCTAAAGTATTATTTTTGAAACTCTCACTAGCTGGGTAGTAGCGATGAAACGACGAATTTACTGCACCCTTGGGTTATTAACAATCTGTGGATTGGTAGCTTGCGGCAAAAAAGACCAGCCAACAGCAACGAATATCCCCACCGCTACACCGACACCCATCGTGACACCTGCGGTGCCATCGCCTGTCGCTCCGCCCCCACAACAATTACCGCCTGCAACACAACCCGCGCCAGCCGCGATCGAGACTCCTAAAACCGTCCCAGTATCGCCAGATACACCAAAAATTGCGGCTTTACCCAAATCTATCTATCCCACACCGACGCCAGTGGCGATTCCCATCGTCCCCGAACCAGTGCGCGTCAAAACAAATTCTAAAACCGAACCAATTACCAAAATCAAGCTGCCCGCAGCACCAGATCGAGAAATTACGCCAGTGGGCATTGGATCTGCCAAAATTGGGATGACTTTTAAGGAACTCAAAGCAACAATCGGCACTGGATATCAGTTCCCAGTTAAAACCAATTTTATTGAAGGATTTGATGCGATCGCCGTAACTAAAGCCGGGGCTGTACAATACTATATTCCCTATCCCACTGGCACCAATTTTACCGATGCCGATCGGATTCAACATCTGATGACCGACAATCCTAACTACCGCACGGCAAAAGGCGTCGGCCCTGGTACGCCCATCGGACAAGCCGCATCGGTCTACGGCGGCGGCGCGACGCTCTCGATGAGCAAAGAAAATGAATCGCGCGAGTTTATCAACTTCAACCAGCATCCTGATGGTTTAGCTTTTCGCCCCAAACCAGTAGGCACTCGTTCCTTTGCTGGCGACTATCCCGAAAGTAATGACGATTATCTGAAGACTCAAAAGTACGATCGACGCGCCGCAATCGGTCAAATTACCGTCTCCTGTGCGGAAGATAAGTGCCAATCGGAAAATTAGAGGGTAGATGGGAGTTGGGAGTTGGGAGTTGGGGGGACGGGGAGATTGTTTTCTTACCTCTTACTCTTACTCTCTACTTCCACCTCCCAACTCCTACCTCCTACCTCTTACTCTCTACTTCCACCTCCCAACTCCCAACTCCCAACTCCTACCTCTTACCCTTTAC
>NZ_JANMZA010000137.1:0-4315 GCF_031382685.1 Chamaesiphon sp. OTE_8_metabat_110
TTTCAGGAAGCGATCGACTCGACCTTCGGTATCGATGATCTTCTGCGTCCCAGTATAAAAGGGATGATTGCCAGACCAAACATCAACGCGGAGTTCTGGTTTGGTCGAACCAACAGTCATCACAACTTCGCCGTTGCAATAGACTTTGGCGTCTGGGTACCAGGTAGGATGAATATCAGCTTTTGCCATGAGTCGAGTTAGGAGTTGGGAGTAGGTAGTTGAGAGTGGGTAGTTGGGAGTTGGGAGTGAATAGTTTTAATGCTGTCAACTGAGCGCAACGCGCTCTACTAACAACTCCCAACTCCCAACTCCCAACTCCGAACTGATTAACGTTTCGAGTATTGAGGAGCTTTACGGGCTTTGTGCAGACCGTATTTTTTACGCTCGACACAACGGGGGTCGCGAGTGAGATAACCTTCAACTTTAAGGGGTTTGCGGTTATTGGGGTCGAGTTCGCACAGTGCGCGAGCTACACCGAGTTTCACAGCATCGGATTGTCCGGTCAAACCGCCGCCATGGGCGTTGACGAGGATATCATACTCGCCTTCTAGACCGAGTGTTTCCAAGGGCGATCTCGCTGCGGAGACGTAGCCACTTTGAAAGTTAAAATAGTCTTCGCCAGTTCTGCCGTTGACTACTAGTTTACCAGTACCAGGGACGAGACGAACTCGCGCGATCGACGATTTCCGACGACCTGTACCCCAGTAGACTGCGCGGGTATTTGCTTCCATGATTATGCTCCAGGAGTAGTATTAACATTCAAGACTTCAGGCTTTTGCGCCGAATGAGGATGCTGGGTACCTGCGTAGACATTCATCTTGGTAAACAGATGTTTGCCCATCGAATTTTTTGGTAACATGCCTTTGACAGCTTGTTCGACGATCCGTTCGGGAATCCGTACTTGCAATTTAGCAAAGACTTCAGTTTTCATCCCACCAGGACGACCGGAGTGTCTTCTGTAGACTTTCTGAGTGCTTTTTTTACCTGTCACGACGACTTTCTCAGCATTGATCACGATCACAAAATCGCCAGTATCGATGTGAGGGGTAAAAGTCGGCTTATTTTTGCCGCGCAAAATCATCGCAATCTGGCTGGCGAGGCGTCCGAGCCGTTGGTCGGCAGCATCGATGATGTACCACTTGGCATCAGCCGTATTATTAGTTGGCGGTAAGTAGGTTTTTTCCACGTTCTTATATGAGTTGTAGGTTGGGTTTCAGTTCGGCTTACTTTGGCTCAATCTAACTGTAAGGTGAAACCCAACATTGAAGATCGAGTAGAGCTATAAATAAGACTAAGTTTTTGGCAAGAGAAATTGCGGCTGGGTATCGTACCAAATCGACTCAGGGAAAGGAAAATCTGGATATCCAACCCTTAGCAGACACAGACCTTTAGCTGGTGCGGAATGCCTAACGAGCGATCGTTGTTCGGTTTGCCAGATGTGGGTAAATTCGGCAACTGATAAATCGCCATTTCCCACTTGAACTAGCAGCCCTACTAGCAGTCGTACCATGCCATACAAAAATCCATTGGCTTGGATTTCGATCTGAATGAAGTCCCCTAATCGATCGCAGCAGATATCTTGAATCTCCACCCAGGAGTGCGATCGACCCGAATCAGTCCGATGAAAGGCAGCCAGATGATGGGTGCCGAGCAATGGCGCTACAGCGGCTTGAATTCGCTCTACAATCAAAGGCTCTTGATAGTAATGCCAAGTATAGGGACGAACGAACAAGTTAGGTTGTTTGGCCGTATAAATGGTGTACCGATACCGACGATAAAGAGCTGAAAACCGAGCGTGCCAATCATCAGCAACAGCGGTGGAAGCACGGATGACGATATCATCAGGCAACCGCATATTGAGGACTGCTGCCCAGCGGGTTGCCGGAATCACACTGGGGTTATCGAAATGGGCGACTTGTGCCGCCGCATGAACGCCGCTGTCGGTACGTCCCGCACCATAGATGTTAACGGGTTGACCGAGTACTGCGGCGATCGCCTGTTCTATTTCAGACTGCACCGCCCTACCGTTAAGTTGCTTTTGCCAGCCACACAGATTGCTACCTGTGTATTGAATGACTAGAGCCACCCGCTCGGTACTGTTAGTTATGAGTTTGTGGTTTTTAGCAGCCATTGAATCACAAATAACAGGTGGCGGTACATTGGCGCTACATCATTTCAATAATTGCCATTTCTGCATTGTCGCCCCGACGCGGTACCGTGCGGACGACGCGAGTGTAACCACCCTGTCTATTGCCGTAGCGTTCGGGAGCTTCGGCAAATAAGTTATGCACTAAATCTTTGTCGTAGATATATCCCATAGCCTGACGGCGAGCTGCAAGAGTCCCCGATTTGGCTAATGTCACCATCTTCTCGACTGCTGGGCGCATTGCTTTGGCTTTGACGAGAGTTGTCGTGATCCGACCGTGGCGGATCAGTTCGGTAGTCAAAGACCGTAGCATTGCTTTGCGCTGGTCGGCTGGTCTACCCAGCATTGCCACGCGACAGCGATGACGCATTTTTTTTCTCCTGTGTTTTACTAATCATCGAGCTACTTGAGCAGCTACTGATGCTTGACAATCGAGTTACTCTGAATGGCAACTCGATGATGCTGTGACGATCGAGCTACCTTGAATGATAGTTCTATGGTGTTGCTACGATCGAGTTACTTTTTACTGCTGTGACGATCGAGCTATCCTTCAAAGTAACTCTTTGATGCTGTGACGATCGAGATATCTCGAACAATAACTACCGCATCTTGATGCTGTTACGATCAAACTCCCTTGGGGTCTTGCGATACAGTAGTTAGCGATTTGGTCGGGTTCGTGATGATAACAGATATTATCAATGCCACTAATCGATCGCGAGTACTGCGCCCCGATCTACTCAGACTTTCACTGATTTATCGTGGGGGAGTTTGATCCCCAGTCGCTTTTCGAGAGCTTCGATAACCTCCTCAGCGGACTTGAGACCGAAGTTCTTAATTTCTAAGAGATCTTCTTGGGTGTAACCCATCAAATCGGAAACAGAATTAATCTGTGCCCGTTTGAGACAGTTGTAGGCTCTGACGGAGAGATTCAACTCTTCGATCGGAATCTGATTAGAAGGATCTTCTTCATCGGCATATTCTGGTTGGAAAGATTCCAAGCTGATGTCCTTGAGGGGATTGAGGAGATCGACCAAAATTTTGGCGGATTCGCTCAATGCTTCTTGAGGAGTCAGACTCCCATTTGTCCAGATTTCTAGAATTAACCTGTCTTTTTCAACTGCGCCATCGATTCGCACATCTTCGGTAGTGTAATTAACCTGAGTAACAGGCATAAATACAGCGTCGATTTGGAGCATGTCCATTGCTAGCCCATGTTCGCGGAATTTGTCTACCGATCGATAGCCCTTGCCACGTTCGATCCGAAATTCCATCTCCAACTTCCCACCAGCAGCGACCGTAGCCACATATTGGTTGGGATCGACAACTTCTACTTCTGAAGGTAGTTCAAAATCAGCAGTTGTAACTTCCGCTGGCCCAGTTACATTCAATCGACCGATTTGCGGTTGAGATGTGTAACTTTTGAGCTTGACTTCTTTCATGTTCAGCAGAAGTTCTAGAACATCCTGACGAACACCAACTAAGCTAGCAAACTCATGGTTGACCGTACCTGGCTTGACACCAGCTTTTTCATCCTTAATTAGTCCGGCTACTCGTACCGCAGTAATGCATGTCCCTTCTAAGTTGGACAATAATACCCGTCGAAGTGAGTTGCCGATTGTTACACCTTGACCTCGATCGAGAGGCTCCAGGATAAACTTACTATATTGACTTTGATTTGACTCGGTCTTAGACTCGACACACTCGATCTGAAACTGCGCCACAGAGTGACCTCCCTACCCAGTTTGTACTTACATTTAAACTCTTCGGATCTGGCTATGGAGCCAAATCATCTCTTTCTAACCTAACGACCCACAATTCACGATCGCCGAATTTGGCAAATGCCAACATCGATCGTCCGAACTATAAATAATTAACCTAAACTCTCCGCCGTTTTGGTGGACGGCATCCATTGTGAGGAATTGGAGTAACGTCGCGAATTAGGGTAATTTCTATCCCTGCACCTTGGAGGGCACGAATCGCTGTCTCACGACCCGCACCAGGCCCACTGACCATTACTTCAAGCTGGCGCATCCCCTGATCCATTGCCCGCTTGCCAGCACTTTCAGCGGCTGTTTGAGCGGCAAAGGGGGTACCTTTTTTCGCGCCTTTGAATCCACTAGAGCCACTTGATGCCCAGGAAATTACATCCCCATTAGCATCAGATATAGT
>NZ_JANMZA010000159.1:0-7415 GCF_031382685.1 Chamaesiphon sp. OTE_8_metabat_110
CGCTAAATTCCCCTTGGAAATGGGGACTTTTAAAGCCCCCTTGGAAAGGGGGTTGGGGGATTTAGATCTAGAAACAAAGCCCAGTATTTAATAATATGTAGGGTGGGCACTGCCCACCGCATGGGTTTCAGGCATGATTTATCGCTCCACTATCCACTTTTCACTATCCACTAAATCCACCTTTGGGGGAGCCTTCACAGCCAGCGATGTCCAATATTCATGCTGAAAGTGCCATCGGGTTAATATCTACTCGTAGCTTTCCGGCTATGGTGGGAACGGCAGATATGATGATCAAATCTGCCGCAGTCACTTTAGTGGGTTACGAAAAGATTGGGGGTGGCTATTGTACGGCGGTGATTCGCGGTCGGTTTCCCGATGTCAAATTGGCTGTCGCTGCTGGTGCGGAAGTCGCCGAGCAGATGGATGAGTTGATTTACCAAACAGTAATTTCCCGTCCCTTTCCAAATCTTAATGTCGTGTTGCCAATTAGCGACCGGATGCTAGCACAAATTGTTGGCAAAAGCAAGCTTCGCAATCTGGCGATCGGGTTGCTTGAAACCAGAGGTTTTCCGCCGATGGTAGGGGCGATGGATGCGATGCTCAAAACTGCCGATGTGTATGTGGCTGGCTATGAAAAAACTGGTGCTGGATTTTGTACGGCGATTATTCGCGGCACGGTTTCCAATGTGACGATCGCGTTGGATGTCGGCATGTCAGCCGCCGAACGGATCGGGGAATTGCGCTCGATCATGGTAATACCCAGACCGTTAGAAGACTTGGAGCGGACGATTCCCACCGCTAGTTATTGGCTCGAAACACCGCTGACGATTCCCGAACAGCAACCGCTAGCAATCCCGTTGAAACTCCCGCAAACGGTGAGTGTGCCCTTGGTCGAAGTAGAAGTTGTCGAAGTAGAAGTCGTCGAAGTCGAACCAGCAAGACTTAACGAGGAATTGAAGTCAATGGATGATTAGATTAATTAATAATTATTAATTAATCTAATCATCCATTGACGATCGAGAGCGATCTGTGTCGAGCGTGGGCATAATTAGGCGGTGCAATCAATGAGTTGCACCGTCTAATTATTTTTTAGGCACATATTTTAAGTTAGTGTAACGCCTAAGTTGGTGTCCTGTTACGCTGGCAAATATCGCTATTTGGGATCGATCCTCACAACTTCCTCAAACTTTTGGACTAAACTACGATTGATATTGTTGAGCGAACAAATTATCCATCAAAATTCTCGGCGATCGAGAAAGCATCAAATTGTGACGTCCGCGATACTCTCAAGGAATCTAAATCATGATGGAAAGTAGCAATTTTCGGGTCAGAACGGGTGCATCATTTTTACGAAATAATCGGCTAGCTTTGGCTGAGTCCCAAAAGTTAGCTCGCCCCAATCGCGAGGGGATGAGTGAAAGCCTCCAGCGGTTTAAATCTTTGCCGCCAGCGGTCAGACGCCATCGCGAGCGCTGGGTAGACGCCAATCAAAGCGCGATTGGGGTGCCCAAAAAGCAGTCAGCATTATTTAGTCCCCAGCACTGGTTATTATCAGGCAATCCCCGCTTGGCTAAATTGGTGACTCAGACCATCGGCACTCGCTGGATGACTCACGTCGAAGACCTAGAACAGCTCGTAACGCTCGCCGAGTGTCCGCTATTTCAATCTCAGTGGCACGCAGTAAAACTCGCCAATAAGCAAGCTCTGGCTTTGGATTTGAAGCGATCGCAAGGCATCGAAATCGATGTTAATTCCCTCTTCGATCTCCACTTGCAACCGATTGGCACACACCACCGCCAACTCTTAACTATTCTGCATATCATTAATTTAGGAGATCGACTCAAGCAGTACCCTGGGAGCAAGATGGTGCCCCGCACCTTTATCTTTGGCGATTTAGACGCAGTGCCAGCGCCAGAAACGGCGGTTGACGCCAATTTGCAGCGATCGATTATCGCCTTAATCGAATCCCTAGCCAAAATCATCGCCGCAGATCGGGATCTGTGTGGCAAAATCCAAGTAGTTTATATTCCTGACGCTCAAGCTTGGACGAGCAAGTTATATGCCGCCGCTGATGTCACCGAGCAGATTGCTACCGCGACGATCGAAGATATCGATTTAACCAAGATGCAGGCGACAATTAATGGAGTCATCGCGATCGGCAGTTTGGGGAAAACTAACTATTGGTTGCAGCAGCTCGTGGGCGAGGACAATTGTTTTCGGTTTGGACTGGCAATTCCGGAGATCGAGCTGT
This sequence comes from Chamaesiphon sp. OTE_8_metabat_110, assembly GCF_031382685.1. NCBI lineage: Bacteria > Bacillati > Cyanobacteriota > Cyanophyceae > Gomontiellales > Chamaesiphonaceae > Chamaesiphon > Chamaesiphon sp. OTE_8_metabat_110. Next base: position 2,252 of record NZ_JANMZA010000159.1, read on the forward strand.
TTAAAGAGTATGGGTACGATCCGATTAATTATTACAAGCACTACCCGCAAATCCGTCAAGCGATCGATTACTTATTAGCTGGCTACTTTAGTGCTAGCGAGCCGAGTCTGGGTCGCGCGATCGTCAATACGCTCCTGGGTGCAGACGAGCAAATGGTGATGGCAGATTATATTTTTTATGCCGCGTGTCAAGCGCAGGTGAGTGCAACTTACGATCGAGCAGCGCAATGGACGCAGATGTCCATTTTCAATGTGGCAGGAGTAAGATAATCACAACATCGCTGGTTACTATCGCGGCTAATGTTCACCTTTTCAGTTTTCGCCGATCGTCTGATGAAAAATATTGCCTCTGCCAAGGTATCGATCGGCTTTGTCTCAACGTTAGTCGTATTACTGATGAATGCTGCGGTTGCTTATCAGAGCATTAATACGATCGCGGCGAATAATCGCTCGGCAACTAACAGTGGGCAAGCATTAGCCATCTTGGAAAAGATGCTTTCGACCTTAAAAGATATCGAAACCGGACAACGCGAATACTCGCTAACTAATAATTTCCAATATTTAGCAGCGCGGCGAGTCGATATCGCGCAACTGAGATCGCAGTTGAAGTTGTTGGTACAGAAAAAATCTAGTGCAGATCCTAGATTTCCGTGGGAGCAACAAATCGTGCGTTCACTCGATGACCTAGCTGCAACGATCGACCGCCGCCAAGCCCCAGTCTTAACACCCACTCTTCAGTTCGCCCTCACCGCACAGGGACAACAATCGCTCGATCTCATCCGCGAAGTAACTACCGAGCTGTCTCGCGCGGAATGCGCCATGCTCGATCGCTTACAAGCTGATTCACAGCGTAGTTTAGCCGATACTAATATTGCTTTTGGGATCTCTGGCGTACTCGCCTTATTATTGCTGGGGATGCTCTATGGTTTAGTCACTTGGGATCTCACCAACAAACAGCGGGCCGAATCGACACTGCGCGACTATGTTGCTGAATTTGAAGAGTTGTACCACAGTGCGCCTTGTGGTTATCATTCCCTCGATCCGAGCGGTAACTTTATCCGCATCAATCGGACGGAGCTAGAAATGTTGGGTTATGAAGAAGCCGAAATTATTGGTAAAAAACGGTTTGTCGATTTGCTCACGCCTGAGAGTAGCCAAACATTTGCGGAAAACTTGGAGATCGTCAAAAAACGTGGCTGGATTCGAGATGTCGAGTATCAGACAATCCACAAAGACGGTTGGATCGTCCCAGTGAGCGCAACGGTAGTGGCAATTTGGGACGAGCAGGGCAATTATCTGAGCAGTCGCGCGACCTTAATCGATATTAGCAATCGGGTGCGGTTGCGCCAACAAACCAAGCTTTCTGCGGAGATTTCCCAAAAGATTCGCCAATCGTTACAACTCGAAGAAATTTTACAAACAGTCGTTGAGGAAGTTCAAAAACTCTTAGCAGTCGATCGGGTATTGATGTTTAGATTCGACCCCGACGGTGCTGGTACGGTCGTCCAGGAGCGAGTGAGTGCCGATTATCCCGCCGTAGTGGGTAGTAAGATTAACGATCCTTGTTTCGATCGCCATTACTACACTCGCTACCCCCAGGGAAGTCTGCATACAGTTGCCGATATTACCCAAGCTGGCTATGAACCTTGCTACGTTGAATTTCTCCAACAATTTGCAGTCAAAGCCAGTGCGATCGTCCCGATTTATTTGCGAACCCAATTGTGGGGACTATTGGTAGTCCACCACTGTCAAGCCCCGCGTCATTGGGATCCGCGCGAACTCGAAATTATCGCCCAACTGGCTACCCAAATTGGGATCGCCCTAGCGCAAGCGCAACTACTCGAACGCGAACAGCTTCAAAGTCAAGAACTCGCCAGATCGAATGCCGAGCTAGAGCAGTTTGCCCATATTGCCTCTCACGATCTCCAGGAACCGCTGCGGATGGTGACTAGTTATCTCCAATTGTTATCGCGGCGCTACCAGGGTAAATTAGATCCCGATGCGGATGAATTTATCGAGTATGCCGTAGATGGTGCGGCGCGAATGCAGGCACTGATTCAGGCATTATTGAGCTATGCCCGCGTCAGTAGCCGCAAACAGCCGTTCGAGCAGGTTGATTGCGATCGCGTGCTTCAAGATGCTCTCTCCAATCTGCATGTCGCTATCCAGGAGAGTGGGGCAATTATCTCTGTCGATCCGTTGCCCATCGCTTGGGGTGATGCTACTCAATTAACACAGCTATTTCAAAACTTGATTGCCAATGCTATCAAATTTCGCTGCCAAATACCCCCGCGCATCCACATTAGTGTCAAACCGATCGATCGCCCCGACGAAACGGCGACTACTCCCGCCGCTTGGTGCTTTAGCGTTACCGATAACGGTATCGGCATCGAAACCCAATATCTCGATCGGATCTTTGCGATCTTCCAGCGCTTACATACCCGCGTCACTTATCCCGGCACCGGGATCGGATTAGCTATCTGTAAAAAAATCATCGAACGTCATAATGGTACAATTTGGGTGGAATCAATTCCCGATCGATCCGACTCAGGATCGCCGCCTTTATCGACACCATCAGATTGTTGCGGATCGATCTTCTACTTTACCATCCCAGTAGTAGATAGCATCTCTTCTCAACATGCCCATAAACAGCCGCATCATTGAAATTTTACTCGTTGAGGACAATCCAGGAGATGTCAATCTTACTCGTATTGCTTTGGAAGACCGAGAAATCAATGTTAATTTAAATGTGGTGGCTGATGGTGTCGAAGCAATGAATTTTTTGCACCGTCAGGGTGAGTATCATCAGGCTATTCATCCCGACCTAATTCTGCTAGATTGGAATTTACCCCGTAAAGATGGTCGGGAAGTATTAGTGGAAATTAGGGCAGATGAAAGGTTGCAGCGGATTCCAGTCGTAGTGCTTACCACATCTGAGGCGGAGGAAGATATTCTCAAAGCTTACAATCTTCATGCCAATTGCTATATTACCAAGCCTGTAGATTTCAATCAATTTGTGCGCATCATTCAATCGATCGAAGACTTTTGGTTCACGATCGTTCAATTACCGCCGGAGTAGGGGAAGGCTTTAGGCTTTAGGTATTAGGCTTTAGGGGAAGGTTTTAGGCTTTAGATGTCAAGACTTAACCCTATTCCCTATTTCCTATTCCCTATTCCCTAAAGCCCAAAGCCTAACACCTTACACCTTCCCCTAAAGCCTAATTCCTAACACCTTCCCCATTCTCCTAGAGCGCAGCAGCATGATTACTGTTCTCAATATATTGCTCATCGAAGATAACCCTGGAGATATCCGGCTACTGCAAGAAATCTTGCGAGAAGTAACTACTACTCGGTGTCAGATTACCCCTGTCATGACGCTAGCTGCGGCGATCGAGCAATTATCGATCGACACAGATCGTCACCAAAATGACATTAAAAATAGTTTCGATCTAATTTTGCTCGATCTATCCCTACCAGATAGCCAAGGCATTGCCTCCTTTCGGCATCTTCACGATCGCTATCCACATATTCCGATTATCATTCTGACGGGTTTGGACGATCGCGATCTGGCAATCTCGGCAATGCAACAAGGCGCGCAAGATTACACGCTCAAAGGACAAGTTGATGGTAATTTATTGCTGCGATCGATTCAGTATGCGATCGAGCGCGAACGCACAGAAACCGCCCTGCGGGAGGCTAAAATCGAATTAGAACAGCGGGTAGTCGAACGGACGCGAGATCTTCAGCAAATCAACGACAGGCTCCAGCGGGAGTTAGGCGAACGTCACAAAGCCGAGGCAGAATTACACATTTCGAGATCGCGATTTGCGGGGATTCTGGAAATTGCCAGCGATGCGATTATTGCGATCGATCGCCATCATCAGATTACTCTCTTCAATCAAGGTGCCGAACAAATTTTTGGACGCTCGGCGACAGACGCGATCGGTAAATCGCTCGATCTCCTGCTGCCAAAAGGGTTTATCGATCTCGATTTGATTAGTAGCAAGGCTCCCAATGCCGTACGACCCCGACCGATGGCTACCAGACAACAAGTAATCGGGACTAGAAAAGATGGCAGCCAGTTTCCTGCCGAAGCCTCGATTTCCTATTTAGAATTGGGACAAGAGCGAGTCTACACGATAATTTTGCGCGATGTCACCGAGCGCCAACAAATCGAAAACGATCTGCGCGATGCCCTTCAGCGCGTCAACTTCCACTTTGAAAATTCGCCGTTTGCAGCAATTGAGTGGGATCGGGAATTTCGGGTCAGTCGGTGGTCGGCGACTGCGACCAAGATTTTTGGCTGGTCGTTAGCGCAAGTTGTCGGCAAACGTCCCGATGAATGGAAATTTGTGGTTCCCGAAGATGCCGAACGAATTGCCAATGTCATGGAACGGCTGAAATCTGGCCTGGAGGCTGGCAACGTCATCATGAAACGCAATTATTGCCAAGATGGGACAATCGTCCACTGTGAGTGGTATAACTCGGTGCTCCTAGATGATGCGGGTCGGATGGAATCGGTATTTTCGTTGGTACTAGACGTTACCCATCGCCATCAGATCGAACGGATGAAAGATGAGTTTATCTCGATTGTCTCTCACGAACTACGCACGCCGCTGACATCGATATATGGTTCGCTCAAAATGCTCGATAGCGGCTTATTAAACCAGCAACCTGAAAAGGAAAAGCGGTTGTTAACTATTGCGGTCGATAGTACCGATCGACTGATGCGACTGGTTAATGACATTCTGGACATCGAACGGATCGAGTCTGGCACCGTGCAGATGGTCAAATCGGTGTGGAATATCTCTGAGCTAATGACCAAAGCGGTAGAATCGATCGAACCGTTAGCCGATAAGGCGGGGATTGAAATCTGCCTCACCAATGCTGGCGGTCAAGTCTGGGTCGATGGCGATCGGATGATTCAAGCTTTTACCAATCTACTCAGCAATGCAATTAAGTTTTCGGCGCGTGAGAGCCGGATTTGGTTTACAGCCAGCAAGCAAGCCGGACGGATGTTATTTCAAGTCAAAGACAGCGGACGCGGCATTCCCGCCGATAAATTGGGCGTCATCTTTGAAAGGTTTCAACAGGTAGATGCTTCTGATGCCCGCAGCGGTGAAGGGACTGGCTTGGGCTTAGCAATTTGTCGCAGTATCATCGAG
>NZ_JANMZA010000196.1:0-8051 GCF_031382685.1 Chamaesiphon sp. OTE_8_metabat_110
GGGACAAGCTGAGTAATTAGCTTGTCCCTATGCTTCTTGGAATAATAAATTACCAGGAGTGGGTCGAAACCCACTTTTTTTGTTGCTTGCGACAGATCGCCTCTTTGCGAGTTCTGTGGTCTTCTACCCGCAGTACAACAGCAGCATAGCAGCATCGATCGGCACAGTTCACAGACCGCTCGGCGATGGATCGAGATTGAAATTAGTTACTCCAACTCTGTAACCGTTACCCTCAATAGCCACTAGTTTCTAGTCCTTGCTACATGTATGGCTCATCCCCTCATTCCCCAAATTACCGATATCGCTACCCCAATCGCCACAGAACTCGCAAAGAGGCGATCTGTCGCAAGCAACAAAAAAAGTGGGTTTCGACCCACTCCTGGTAATTTATTATTCCAAGAAGCATAGGGACAAGCTAATTACTCAGCTTGTCCCTGTCTCAATCTTAGCAGAGTTTTCATTCGAGAGTAATATGGTAGCTGATAGAGTAAAGATTACATGTTGGCATACTTGCAACCAGAGCAGTTTAACTGCGATCGACCTAGTTGCCACACTTAGCCTTTGCTCTGAGCAAATTGTCGATTCCGTCCATCTCACCACCTAATGACTATATGACTCTAAATCTTTACTTTCTGCGGCACGGACAAACTGCCTCCAGTCGGGGTAATTTATTCTGCGGCTCGATCGATCCAGCCCTGACTCCCGATGGTGAAGAAATGGCAGAATTATTTGCCAAAGCTTATGCTAGCACTCCGTGGTCAGCGATCTATTGCAGTCCGAGAGAGCGGGCGATTTTGACCGCCGAACCGTTAGCTGATGCGCTGAAAATGAAGCTAGAGTTACGAGATGGATTGCAGGAAATCAATTACGGTGCCTGGGAAGGCAAAGATGTCGCCACTGTCGATGCGGAGTATCACGATGACTATCTCCGGTGGTTGGCAGATCCCGGTTGGAATCCGCCCACAGGTGGCGAGTCGGCAATGGCAATCGCCGCTCGTGCCCTCGCCGTAATCGAGGAAATCAGCCAACAACACCCTACTGGCAACGTTTTGGTCGTATCCCACAAAGCAACCATTCGGATTCTGTTGTGCAGTCTCCTGGGTATCGATGCGGGACGGTTTCGCTATCGCTTAGGGATGCCCGTCAGTAGTATCAGTATCGTCGAATTTGGCAAGCATGGCCCCTTACTAAAGATTCTCGCCGATCGATCGCATCTGAACGATCGATTGCGTAATTTGCCTGGAACGTAGGATTTAGATGGGAGTTGGGAGATGGGAGTTGGGAGGGAGTAGAGGTAAGAGGTAAGAGGTAAGAGGTAATAGGTAATAGGTAAAGATTTTTGGACGCTTGCGTCCTTATCAATAACTCCCAACTCCCAACTCCCATCTCCCATCTCCCATCTCCCAACTCCCTCCCTACTCCTTAATCCCCGTACTAGTAACACCTTGAATAAACTGTTTCTGTCCGACTAAAAATAGTAAAACGATCGGTACTGTCGAAATCCCTACCGCTGCCATTAGCAATTGCCAGCTATTGGTGAACTGTTCTTGAAATTCAGCTAGAGCGAGTTGCACGGTGCGTAATTCGGGACGGGTAGTAAAGATTAGCGGCTTAAATAGATCGTTCCACTCGCCGATAAAGGTAAACATGAATAGCGTCACCAGCGCGGGACGCGACAACGGGAGCATAATCCGCCATAGCACTTGCCACCGCGTCGCGCCATCTAACATGGCTGCTTGTTCGAGTTCGACTGGGATCGTCATAAAAAATTGCCGTAGCAAAAAGATCCCAAAACCACTAGCAGCGGTGGGCAAAATGAGACTGCTGTACGTATTGAGTAGATGCCCCCATTTGAGAATCAAGAAAATGGGAATGACTAATAGCTGAAACGGAATCACCAGCGTCGCTAATAGTAGGAGCAGTAGAGCTTGCCGTCCGCGAAACTGGAGTCGAGCTAACGCGTAGCCAGCTAAAGCCGATGTGCAGATCTGCGCGGCTGTCACTGCCAAGGCGACAAAAGTAGAATTGGCAAAAGCGAGGATAAAATTACCTTGACTCCAGGCTGCCTGATAATTGGCGAAAGTAATATGTGTCGGCAAGCTAAAGCCAGTCGCTGTCTCGCCGACAGGTGTAATAGAAGTTACGAAGACGACAGCTAAGGGTGCCAAAATTAGCCCAGCGCCGCCGAGGAGCAGCAGCCAGTTAAAAATTTGCCACCATCGAAAATAGTTCGGATCGGATAACTTTTGCACGGTTTTGGTCTACGATCGGTTAAGATAGTGGGGTTTGAAGATAGCAATAAATCTTTAGATTACCTAGTAAAACATTACAATAACTGTATGTGTTCGCGGTAGAGGTGCAACCACCAATCGGCTTGACGTAAAATTAAATATTATTCGGATACACGGGAGAAATCGAACTTATGGTGCAGATTGCAGCCAGTTTGGAACTTGACTTTACCAGCGAAACCTACAAGGATGCTTACAGTCGGATTAATGCAATCGTGATCGAAGGCGAACAAGAAGCGCATGAAAACTATATTACATTAGGTGGACTGTTGCCAGATTCTCAGGACGCTCTGGTTAAGTTGTCCAAGATGGAGCTGCGGCACAAAAGAGGCTTTGAATCCTGCGCTCGCAATCTAGCTGTAACACCAGATCTGCCATTTGCTAAAGAGTTTTTTGCCCGGTTGCACGAAAATTTCCAAATAGCCGCCAGTCAAGGTAATGTCGTCACCTGCCTATTGATTCAGTCGCTGATTATCGAATGTTTTGCGATCGCGGCTTACAATATCTACATTCCCGTCGCCGATGCGTTTGCCCGTAAGATTACCGAAGGGGTAGTTAAAGATGAGTACATGCACCTCAATTTTGGTGAAGTGTGGCTGCATGACAACTTTGAAGCGGCTAAAGCCGAACTGCAAACTGCAAACCGTCAAAATCTACCATTGGTGTGGAAGATGTTGAATGATGTCGCCAAAGATGCCAAAGTCCTGGGGATGGAAAAGGATGCCCTAATTGAAGACTTTATGATCGCCTATGGTGAAGCACTCAACAATATTGGCTTCAACACTGGCGAGATCATGCGGATGTCTGCTTATGGTTTGATGGGTGCTTAAATTAATTAATAATTAATAATTAATAATTAATAATTGGGGTTTTAGGATGGGGCTTAAATTCCCATCCTGAAAAGCGAATTCATTTTCGGACGGGTTTCCCGTCCATGAAAATAAACCCAGCACAATCACTCTCCTTAAGCTGATTCATTCCTTACCAGGCTTAGATATCCCGTAGGGTGGGCAATGCCCACCAACTAGGTTTCAGGCATAATCTATTTTATAAATAACTGCACCTACCTACTTAATTGACGAAGACAATACTAACAAAGATTTTGTTTTTACTTTCGCAGGAAGTCTAGTCACTATTCACTATTCACTAAAACACTACCCCTCCTGTGCGCCGAGTGTTTTAAGTTCATTAATTTGCGCTTTTGTCAAGCCCTCGACGCCGCTAATCTTCATCCCCTCATAAGGACGAGCGGCGCGGCGGGTAGAGAGCGAGTTCCCAGCGGATAGATCCCACAGTCGAATCGTTTCATCTTCACTGGCACTAGCCAGAAATCGACCGCAACCGCTGACGGCAATACACCAGACCCAACTCTGATGCCCGGTAAAAGTATCGATACACAGTCCGGTTTCCATCGACCAGACTTTCACCGTCCGATCGGAAGCACCGCTATATAGCCACTTACCATCGGGACTGTAAGCAAGCGATAAAATCCAGCCCTCGTGTCCGGTGAGAGTGTGGCACAGTTCCCCCGTTGCGATATTCCACAGTAAAATTTGCCGATCCATCCCACCGCTAGCGAGAATTGTCCCGCCCGGATCGAAAGCCACCGCGATCGCGCGATTGGTATGCTGGGAGAGAGTATGTAGTGGCGTGCTATCGTGAATATTCCAGATTTTGACAGTCCGATCTTCACTGGCGCTGGCAATTAGATCCAGCTCGGGATGATAAGCCAAACCGCCGATCCGATCGGTATGTCCCGTGCGAACATGTACGCAGCGCCATCGATGCGTATCCCAGACTCTAATGCTCAGATCGCCACCGCTACTGACTAAATATTTACCATCAGGACTATATACGAGTGCTAAAACGATCTCTGAATGTCCCCGGAGCAACTGAATACAGCTCAAAGAGCTAGCATCCCAAATTCTAATCGTCCGATCGTCGCCACTGCTGGCAAAAGTCAATCCGTGCGGATCGTAAGCAACAGCATGGATCGATTTAGTATGTCCGGCTAATTGGTGCAGACAAGTCTGTCGATCGATTGCCCAGACTCGCACCTGAGCATCCCGACTCGCCGTAATTAAGTTCTGACCGTCGGGACTCCAGGCGATCGATTTAAACCAGTTGATATAACCATTGAGCGCCTGCAAACACTTACCATCACTGACTTGCCAAAACCGAATCGTCCGGTCTTCACCCCCACTAGCAATGCGATGCCCGTCCGGATGAAAGGCGACCGACCAGAGCCTGTCGCTATGTCCCTCCAAGCGATGCAGGCAATGACCGTCGCTAGTGCGCCAAATCCGTAACAAACCACCCACCCCCGCACTGGCAAACTGCGAGCCGTCAGGACTAAAGACCGCCGACCAGATCTCGTTACCATGTTCGGTCAGTACTAGCCGAGAACGATCGATCGCGGGCACTAGCTCCTCAGAGACATCCCACAGCCGCAAGCTGCCATCCAAACTACCGCTGACGACTGTTTTGCCATCAGGATGATAATCGACGCTTGTGACCAGGTTTTCATGGCCGGAGAGAAGGCGATCGCACCGACCAGTTGCCACATCCCAGATCCGCACCGTCCGATCGGCACTACCACTCACTAACTGCCGTCCGCTCGGGTGAAATTTGACATCCATCGACCAGTCCTGATGTCCCTCGAACTGGCGAATACAGGTGCCCGTTTGCACATCCCAGTAATAGATGAGATTGTTAGCACTACCGCTAGCTAAATACCGACCGTCGGGACTAAAGCTAAATCCCAAACTGTGGATGCCATCGCCGATCGTTTTCAGGCAAGTACCATCTTGAAGATCCCACAGCTTAATACACAGATCGTCGCTAGAACTGGCTAGGTACCGACCGTCAGGACTAAAAGCGATCGCCCGCACCCAATTGGTATGTCCCGAGCAAGTTAGCAAACATTGACTCTCAGCCACAGACCACAAGCGAATTTCACCGCTGCTATCGCTAGCCGCTAGCATGTGACCGTCTGGACTATAAGCGATCGCCAACACACTGCTAAAAGTTTGCGTAAAAGCACAATCGACCAGTGGCGAATGCGTAAAATCGACCCCGACTAAATCGATGCCGACTAAGTATGCCTGCTGGATGACTAATTCCGAACAGTCCAAGTCGGTTAAATCCAGCTTGAGATGAATGAGAAAATTGAGTAAATTACCAGCAAAATATCCGGCTTGCAGCGAATGAGATCTTTGCCAATCGGCTAACATTTGGCGCAGATGCCGACCGATGTGGTGCGAATTGCCAATTTTTGTCCGCAGCCTGTCGATCGCGGGTTGGACGATCGTCCGTAATTGTGCCAGCCGCAGATATTCCTTGGCATTTGCCTGAGCGATGGCGTGAGTATTTACCAGAAAAGGTTGCTGTTGCTCGATCTCGATACAAATCTGCTCGACAAATTTACCCGTGACATATTCCATCACCATCGGCTGTAACGACCAGTGCCGCTTGCCGCGCTCCATCTGTTCGGCAGGGGAAAAAATCATACTGCGGCGGCGTAAAGATTGGAGCGTACTCAGCAGATAATCGGCCTGACGGTGGTCGTTCCAAGCCGGATGGAGCGATCGCGCCAAATCGCCACTCGACATCGGTTCGCGCCCGATTGCCAGCCAGTACATCACCTGCTGCTCTTCGGGAGTCAGCCGCTCCCATTGCTGCTCCAGCAAAACGTGAATGTCGGTAAATCCCAACTTTTGCGATCGCAGGTAGTGCAAAATTTCGCCTGCATCCCCATCAGCGACCTCCTGGACAGTGGCAGCAATCAGTTGAAAGGCGAGGGGATTACCACCACAATAACGATCGATCTCTGCCCATTCTAATGAGTCGAGCGGCAGACAGCCCCGATCGGCAAAAATTCTCTGTCCGGCAGTAGCATCCAATCCCGGTAAAATTAGCGTTCTGACTTTAGCATTAATCCCTTCAAGCTGACTAATTTCCGTCGGTTTTTCCCGACTGGTAATCAGCAGACAACTTTGATGATTCATCCGACCTAACATACTAAATAGATCGCCATAGTCTGCGTAGCCCGATCGATACTGTCCCACCTGCGCCCCTGCTTGGAAGATGGATTCGACATTATCCAAAACGATCGCACAGCGCTGCCGCTGACAAATTTCGAGTAAAAATTCGAGCTGCCCACAGACTAAATTGGGGATGGAATCTAACTCTAACTGACTGACTTCACCAACTTTTAATCCCAGCGAGACGAGCAGAGTGCGAATTAATTCGGGAAGCAATTCCTTGAGCGGTAAAGGATTGAGTAAACTCCGCCACACGATACAACTAAATCGATTCTCGTACCGAGAGGCTTCGCCAACGGGATCGAGCCGATCGGGATCGGCAGCAATGTCAGCTTGTAGCTGCTGCAACATTTTGATGGCGATCGTGGTTTTACCCATACCGCCCATCCCCAAAATAGCTACCAACCGACAGCGATCGGCAACCAGCCACCGATAGAGGCGATCGCGTTCGAGATCGCGTCCGTAAAATGCGGAGATATCGATCGCCTCTTCCCAGTGAATCCCTGACTGCTTTGGCTCGTGCTTGAGAGATTGTTGACTTGCCGCAACCGATTCAAGGATCTGGCGAAAATTACCCTTGGAAACTTTGGTTTGGGTCGCGATCGACAACATCCGCCAGACTTGTGCGCCCACGCCTTTAATATAAGTACAGTCATAGCCAGCCGCTGTAGCTAGATCGCGATAAGACTGACCGTGCCATGCTGCCCTAAATACCATTTCTTGTGGTGGCGTCAGGTATTTTGGGGCTATCAATTCTTTGACGATCGCCTCAGCACGCTCTACTTCCATCCACGATTCTCCATCACAGTCAACATTGATATTAATCAAGATAACCGATTGACTGCGATGATGTCTTTTTGTATAGTTTACTACATTTTGGGACGGCTTTGCACCAGTGCCGAATCGACCGGAACGGTTTGGAGTATGCGCCCAATTGCCCGATCGCCCCGACGACCGCCCACCATCATCAGCCGATGTGCCAGAACGCAGACAGCCAGCTCCTTGACATCATCTGGCATAGCATAAGCTCGCCCCTGAAGCCATGCCCAAGCTTGAGTCGCCCGGTAGAGTGCCACTGCACCGCGCGGACTGACACCCAGCGCGATCTCGCTATCTTGACGCGTCGCCCGCACCAAATCGACAATGTATTGCGAGATCGCCACATCGACAGTGACGGCACGACACTGGTACTGGATCGCTTGAAGCTGCTCGATCGAGATACATGGTTCGAGCTGTTCTACCGACCCCCCAGCCGCCAATCCTTGCAACATCTGGAGTTCTTCAGCAGCAGCAGGATAACCCAAACTCAGCGAGATCGTAAATCGATCCATTTGTGCTTCTGGTAGCACAAACGTCCCGTGGGACTCGATCGGATTTTGAGTCGCGATCGTAAAAAACGGTGCCGCCACCGCCCGCGAATGACCATCCAAAGTAACTTGCCGCTCTTCCATCACTTCGAGTAATGCCGACTGGGTGCGGGGAGTCGCCCGATTGATCTCATCGGCTAATAATATATTCGTAAAAACTGGCCCAGCAATAAATTCAAATTCACGGCTGCCGGGATTCCAAATATTAGTGCCCGTAATATCCGAAGGCAATAGATCCGGCGTACACTGAATCCGCTGAAATTTACCATCGATCGATTTGGCTAATGACTTAGCGAGTAAAGTCTTGCCAACTCCCGGCACATCTTCGAGTAAAACATGTCCCCCAGCGAGTA
>NZ_JANMZA010000215.1:0-2997 GCF_031382685.1 Chamaesiphon sp. OTE_8_metabat_110
GCCTGAAAATCAGACAGGGAAACAACTCTAGGCAAATAGCTCAAAAAAAGATAGGGTAAGAGGTGTTCTTACCCAAAAATAATTAAATGTTACCAGAATTGTATCATGACCATTTGTCAGAAAAACTCACACGGGGTAATTACCTGTTGACAATTTTATTGATTCAAGTAGTGCAGTCGATTAAAGAAGTCACGTTGGAAAGCATAGCGACTAAACTAGCGATGCCCATTAAATTTGAGAGTAGAAGAAAAAAGATTCAGAGATTCTTGTCAAATGATGAATGGGATTTAGATGATATTTGGTTGCCATTAGTAATTGCTTGGATTCAAGGCAGTATCAACCACAATAATATTATCTATTTAGCAATAGATCGAACCAAATGGCAATCCAACAATATTTTGATGGTTAGTATGATTTGGAGAAAGAGAGCAATTCCTATTTATTGGAAACTGCTTGACAAACAAGGAAATAGTACATTAGCAAACCAGCAATTAGTATTAGCTCCAGTATTCGCTGCCTTATCAGATTATAGCTTGCTGGTATTGGGAGATCGTGAATTCTGTAGCGTCGCTCTGGCAAACTGGCTGAGAGAGCAGAAAGTAGATTTTTGCTTACGACTAAAAAAGAACGTTTGCATCAAGACTGAATCGGAGTTATGGACTGAACTAAAAATGCTATGATTCGAACCAGGAAATAGCTTTTTCAATCAAGAAGTAACAATTAGAAAAACTGCGCCAATTGAAGGATTTAACTTAGCAGGTAAATGGCTAGGGAAATATCGAAATGTTATCACCAAAGAGCCTTGGTATATTCTGACAAGCTTGGCAGCTCTCCAAACAGCAGTTGATACTTATGCTAAAAGATTTAGAATTGAGGAGATGTTTAGAGATTTTAAGGGCGGAGGATCCAACTTAGAAAAGACTAATTTAACTGGCGACCGATTGGGTAAGTTATTGATTTTACTATCATTAGCATATTTGAAGAGTATCATCCAAGGCATAGATATCAAATCAAAGCAAGTTCAAGAATATCTTGGTAGAAAAACAGAAAATTACAGAAAATATGCTAGACATAGCACTTTTTATATTGGACTATGGGGTGAATCATGGGTCGATTCAATATCTAGTAATTGGCAGGTTGTTGTTGAATTAATGTCTTTGTCTCCACATAAACTACCTAATTATCAACAAGGCTTGAGAGCTATGAGACTTATCCTATCAGCGTTATAGGCGACAAGTCGCCCCGACAGCAATTTGGTTGAATGGTGAGAACTTCAATCCACCAAGCTCGACCACAACAATCGAGAGTGTCAGTCCAAATATCTAAGATTTTTGTTGCCATTGTGTACATATAAAGTGAGATTAATAATGAACGATCGAATCCAAAGCTCTGGGAGTTGAAAGTACAAGATTAGACTGCATCTTGTTGATTTTACTATTGTAAATTTTCTTGCAAATGTTGTGAATTGAAAATCTTCCCAATCTTTACCGTGCGAGGCTCGTTGGCGGAGCCTCTGCTGGACGCGAGAATCGAAATCTCTCCAGTTTGTAGCCAGGTAGTTAATAGCGGTGGAATATTTACTCGATCAAGATATTCATGCAATTTTTGACCATCGAGAATTTCCCGTTCTAGCAATACTTGTGCCACCTCTGTGAGTAGTGGCTGATTGTGTGCCAGGATTGCACCTGCGATGTGGTGGGCATTGTCAATCAAGTGTTTGACTTCTCGATCGATCTCGGACTCTACTTCGGGACTGAGTGGACGACGGGGATTGCCCCAGCCGCCGAGAAATTGACTGGCGGATCTGTCGAAGGCCATCGGCCCAAGCTGTTTGCTCATCCCATAAATCGTCACATAGCGATCGGCTAAATCGGTAGCTTTTTGGATATCATCGCTGGCTCCAGTCGAGACTTTGCCCATGATTAATTCTTCTGCCGATCTACCACCTAAAAGCATGGCAATCTGACCGCGCAATTCATCTTCCACCATCAAAAAGCGATCTTCTTGGGGGAGTTGGAGGGTATAGCCCAGCGCAGCCACCCCACGAGGGACGATCGAGATTTTTTCGATCGATCCCGATCCTGGCATTAATGAACCGACAATTGCATGACCGACTTCGTGGTAAGCTACCGTTTCTTTTTCCATCTCATTGAGGACGCGAGATTTCTTCTCTAGTCCAGTCAGGATGCGCTCGATCGCCTCTTCAAAGTCGGACATGGTAACGGCATTCCGATCGTGACGAGCAGCCAGTAGAGCGGCTTCATTGACCAAATTAGCCAGATCTGCGCCTGCGAAACCAGGAGTACGGGCGGCTAATTTGAGCAAATCCACATCATCCGACATTTTCACATTGCGGGCATGAACGACCAAAATTGCCTGCCGCCCGCTCTTATCTGGTCGATCGACTACAATCTGTCGATCGAAACGTCCAGGGCGCAGCAGGGCTGGATCGAGGACTTCAGGGCGGTTGGTAGCTGAGAGCAAAATCACCCCCGTATTGGCGGCAAAACCATCCATTTCCGACAACAATTGATTCAGCGTTTGTTCGCGTTCATCATTCCCGCCCATCGGGGAATTGGCACTAGAGCGCGATTTGCCCAAAGCATCCAATTCATCGATAAACACGATACAGGGAGCCTGCTGTTTGGCTTGCTCGAATAGTCCCCGCACTCTGGCTGCGCCCACACCGACAAACATTTCGATAAATTCCGAACCAGAAATACTAAAGAACGGTACTCCAGCTTCGCCAGCGATCGCTTTTGCCAACAGGGTTTTACCAGTCCCTGGTGGCCCCACTAACAATACGCCCTTGGGAATTCTGGCTCCTAACTTGACATACTTATCGGCATGTTTGAGAAAATCGACGATTTCTTGCAGTTCGGCTTTGGCTTCATCGACCCCAGCCACATCATCAAAAGTTACCCCAGTATCACCTGCAACATAGGTTCTGGCATTACTATTACCCATGCCCAATATTCCCATGCCACCCTGTCGCTC
>NZ_JANMZA010000265.1:0-2569 GCF_031382685.1 Chamaesiphon sp. OTE_8_metabat_110
GTTGGGGCTTTTTCTGGGAATTAATTAATTATTTAATTTTGTCCTGATAAGGGTGGAGAGTGTGTGGATATAGGAGTGGTAGATGCACCCTGATTATTCGTCCCTGACTTGCCTGTTGGTAAGTTGGGGCTTTTTCTGGGAATTAATTAATTATTTAAATTCATCCCGATAAGGTGGGGGAAAGGGTGGATATAGGAGTGGTAGATGCACCCTGATTATTTGTCCCTGACTTGCCGATTGGTAAGTTGGGGCTTTTTGTATCATCACGCTCGATTGTGACTCACGGGGGAGCGGTTAGCGCGTTAGCTTGGGGGCGAAACTGATAGATCCGCAGTCGATCGTTTTCATAGTAGATGCGGCTATCGGGATGATAGCGGCGGTAGGTTTCACACAATTGTAGTGTAGCGGCGGCTAACTTAGTCCGACCGCTGGGAGAGCGATAATTTCGATAGGTCGGATCGACCAGCACTGAGTAAGGAACGGGATATTCCGGCTTATCGAGAATAAAGGGTTGCTTTTCGGTAATGACCAGAAGTGTGGTTTGATGGGGGAAATTAAAGCTGGGACTAGCAACGCGCTCTTGATATTTAGCGGTAAATTGGGCGATATCTTCATACCAGCCACGACCGTATACCTGCGCCAATTGCTCGACGGGGGCGACTAGCGTCCACTGATGATGGGGAAATAAATGACCGATCTCTACCGCTTTCCGGGCGGTGGCGTCATATTCGAGATAGTCGATCGCGGGTACTGGTGGTAGCGAAAAGTTCAGAGTAACGGCAATAAAAATCGTCAAACAAACTGGTGCCGACCAACTTGCCAATAGTAACCGCCCCGCCGTCGCGATCGCGCTAAATAATAGCCCCACTAGTAAGCTCAAGCCGATCGGGAGTACGGTTAAGACACTGCCGAACGTTGGGAAGTAACCGCCAGAAATCGCCGCTAAGACCCCTAAAACCACCCAAGCCACGCTAACGGTAAAGAAGGCCATTTGGCGGCCAAAGATGCTGCCAAAGCCCGCAAACAGCAGCAAAATTAATAGTTCGGGCGCGATGATGGCGACCAATAGCACGCAGCAGAGAGTATTGATGAGTGCTTCCGTCCGCCGACTGGCTCTGGCAATTTGCGTGCTACAGCCGATCGCTAAGATCGCAAATAGTGCCCCAAGTTCGACCTCACCGACCGCCCACGTGCGAATTAGACCGCGATCGAGTGTATCCCGCAGGACGCTCAAACACTGTTGCACGCTCGGGGGCAACCGCGTCGAAATTGGCAGTTGCCAGGTAAATAGGTAAGCTCCCAAGCTGTAGGTCGCAGCCAAAGTTGCCGCACCATTTTTAGTCAGGGAGCCGCAGGTATAGCCGATACTCAAGACGATCGTCGTACCGACGATCGCCCCTAGCAGATGGACGACTTGAATCGGGTGAACGCCACTGAGGGCGGAGATAAAAGCGGCGAGACTGGCAAAAATTGGCAACCGATCGCTAGTGGGCAAGTCCCGCGCTAAAATCTGTTGCGTGAGCAGAAGCTGACCGTAGGTATCGGGATGACTGTAGCGAAATTCGGTCAGCGGATGCTCGAATCGCAGCCAGACTGTCGAACTAATTATCGCGATCGTGACGATCGCGGTGAGGATGACTAGTGGTAGGCTCCAGCCCTGCCGACGAGCGGTTGCACTTGCTGGTTTCCCCTTGGGGACTAATTGCTTGGAGCGAGCGTCGAGTCGCGCTTGCATCGCGTGCCACGGTAATAAACACCATCGCCGCAGTTGGGGCGCAGAAATGCCCCGATCGAAAATATCGATCGTCGCGATCGCAATTTGTTGTCCTAGCTGAGCGAATTGCGGTTGCGCTCGCCACTGATGGCTGGCGATCCAACCGATGCCCAGCCCGATCGCATAGACCAATACGGCTGTGAGCCAGGTAAATAACCCCAACTTCGTCCAGATGATACTCCCAATGGCGATCGTCATTACCGTCCGCACAAACGCCCCCACCAGCCGACTAGCTAGCGAAGGTAATGATGTCTGTGCAAAAGCCAGCAGCGGCAACACGCCAAATAACATCGTCACTACGACAACTACCCAGCTACAGGCAAGTACATCGATGAATAGTGGATAGTGAATAGTGAATAGTGGATAGTAGATGGTGGATGGTGGATGGTGGATGGTGAATGTCTATTGCTTGGGTGGGAAGGGGGTAGACGGCAACTTTTACAGTGGCAACAGAGTAGACATCACACCGCAAAATTTAGTGCGAGGCGATCGCGCTTTGACATACAATATTACTCCATAGATTAGATCGTTAGGAGCTAAGAATTACGGCTTATACGCGTCCCCTTGCCAATCTAATCGAGCAATTACAGCGATTGCCGGGAGTAGGCCCTAAATCTGCTCAGCGGTTGGCATTACACATTCTCAAACGGTCTTCAGCCGAGGTCGAACAACTCGCCCAAGCTTTAATCGAGGCCAAACAGCAGGTCGTCTTGTGTCAGGTGTGTTTTCACCTCTCCGCCGAACCAGTTTGCGATATCTGTCGCAATCCCCAACGCGATCCGCAATCGATTTGTT
>NZ_JANMZA010000345.1:0-5764 GCF_031382685.1 Chamaesiphon sp. OTE_8_metabat_110
CAAATCCGCCTGCTCCAAAAACGGATGGAAGGGATGGAACCCGTCAACATGCTCGCCCTCGAAGCCTACGAAGAAACCAACAACCGCCTCCAAGAACTCAGCGACAAACTCGGCACCCTCGAAGCCGAAAGCATGGAACTCTTGCTCCGCATCGAAAACTTCACCACCCTGCGCTTCCAAGCCTTTAGCGAAGCCTTCGATGCCGTCAACCTCAATTTCCAAGATATCTTCGCCGAACTCTCTGACGGCGACGGCTTCCTCCAATTAGAAAACGCCGAAGATCCATTTAGCGGCGGTCTAAATCTCGTCGCTCACCCCAAAGGTAAACCCGTACAGCGGCTCTCTTCAATGTCTGGGGGCGAGAAATCCCTGACGGCTCTAAGTTTTATCTTCGCCCTCCAACGCTACCGTCCATCGCCCTTCTATGCTTTCGATGAGGTAGATATGTTCCTGGATGGGGCGAACGTAGAACGCCTGTCGAAGATGATTCGCAAGCAAGCCAATCGAGCGCAGTTTTTGGTAGTGAGTCTGCGTCGTCCGATGATTGAAGCTGCTGACAGGACGATCGGGGTGACGCAAGCACGGGGAGCTTATACTCAGGTATTGGGCATCAATCTCAAGACTTCGGCGTAGGAATGGCTTCAACTAAATACAGCCAGCTTGAAAAACCGCGATCGACAATAGCTGCATTAGATAAAGAATATGCCCCATCGCTATTTTTTGACAACTAACATCTAACTCATCTAACTGTAGATAAGTTCCTTCAGCATTTACCACCAAATCCTCATCAGATAAAGGTGGAAATTCTAAGTAAGCTGTTCGCTTTAAAATCTCGGATGCTAAATCCAAACGCTAGTGGTCAAAATCCAGTTCGCTATATCACACGATCTCGATCGCGTTTGCCTGAAAATGATTATTGTAGTTCAAATTCAAATGGATCGCTTCAGCCAAAATTAATGCCAAAATCTTGTGTTCTAATCAAAACTTCAATAATTCGATCGAATGTTGACTTTTTAGCGATAGTTTAAATTCTTGCTCATAATCGGGATTAACCCATGATAGATCTCGATCGGATAACTGTAACCTATCGCTCGTGTTTATCAGAATCGATATTATATCCAACTGACCTGGAGCGACACAAATATCAGTTCCAGGAATCGGTGTATTTTCATGACTAACTAGCGCAACAGTTCGATCGGACATAACTAGCTGTTGAGTGTAAGCTAATGTGCAATTACTTGTGCAGCAGGCACATGCCATTATCCACCGATCGCCTCTGCCTTGAAGATACTATCGGCGGATTTACCGGAGATCGTGCCATCCCAGTCGATCGATTGTAGGAAGTGTGCGCCTGACTTGGTTTCGACGACATCGACACCCCATTGATTGGGTTGGAGGGCATCGGGATTATTGCTAGTGGCGGGAGTCGTCTTGATGCCGCCGAGGATCAGGATATCAAAGTCTAATTTCCCGATCGATTGCGATCGACTCTGAGCCAGGATTTGAGCGCATTTTTCGCCGAGTTGTTGCGGCGAAGCATTAGCAGGAGCCACAACTTCGAGAATCCAGTGAGGATTATTTATCTGACGACACTGCACTTCTGGGCGATCGGTAAAGCCCTCGACAAATATCTGTGTGAAGGCTTCCCGGCTCAGTACGGGTACATTAGGATCCATAATATCAAAGTTGTGGGAGAGCAACATTCGTAAGGTTTGAGGGCTATTCATGGCTGGCTGAGAAGGATTGTAATTGGGTAATCAGTGGATCGAAATAGGGGATGACGATCTCGTGTTGGCTGGGATCGATCCGGTTTAAACTGGCGGTTTTGAGTCCTTGGAGTCCGACTGTCATCGCATCGAGGGGTACTTCCAATTCTTGATAGAGTACCCGCATATTTGCTAAGCCTTCGGCACTGAGATAGTCAGAATTTTCGCCAGCCAATCCATAAGTGATGGGGCGTAAGTAATGCCAGAAGTCGCGCCAGCAAGCCTCGGCGCGTTCGGGGGGATAGAGTCCGCCACCTGGCTCGGAAATGTGTGGAAACTTGGCGTAGACATGGGTTCTCGCTTCATCGATGATTTCAACGACTCGATCGCGTAGTAAGGTTGAAATCGGTATAAGCTGGGAAGTCTGGGGCGATAATGCCGCGATCTGGGCGTAGTCGGCATCGGTGAGATAGACTCTGGCATCTTCAGCCGCTTGAAAAATAGCGATGCTAGCGGCGGGATGTGAGGACTCCCAACTGGCGAAGCTGACAATTCTAGCTCTAGCAATTAAATCTTTGATTCGATCGGTCAGCATGTGATTTTATGAATTTACGAATGGTGAAATCTTACTGTCTACTTAAAAGTCCCCTCCTTGGAGGGGTGCCCAGCGGGCGGGGTGGGTAAGATCTCCGCTGAAATCTCATAATTCTGAATATCTTGACATTGCTAGCACAATAGAGATATGAATGCGATGTCCATCATTCGGAGATCGTTAGTCGATAGCGAAGACCTACCCACCCCGCCCTACGGGCACCCCTCCCAAGAGGGGATTTTTAACTTAGAGTTGGGTTTTGCTGGGGACGATAATCATGGAAAAATAGGGAACATTACGCGGATCGACATCTGCGATCGAGATGATCTTTTGCTCGGTACCAGTTGCATGTTCGATATATTTAGCACGATCGAGTAAATCTAAATCGGTCAATATTTGATAAACTTTATCGAAATGACGACGCAATTTGATAATCGCCACCGCATCGGCATTAGCTAATTGGGTGGTTAATACTTCGACAGGTAAAGTTGCTGATAGGACGCTAAAAATATCATTACGGTAACATAATGGCATCCCGATCGCGGCGGCGGCACCCATTGGGGAGGATACACCCGGCACGATTTCGGTGACAAATCGATCGGCTAAGCGGGTAAATAAATACATAAACGATCCGTAAAATAACGGATCGCCACAGCACAAGACAACCACATCGCGTCCGGCTGCTAAATGTGCCGAGATCGGTTTAATTGCTTCGGCGTATAATTCCTGTGCGGCTTCTGGATCGAGCGCACGCGGAAAATGAAACGGCACTTCGATTTGATTGCCACGTAAATATGATGCGACAATCGATCGAGCGATGCTTTCATGGTCGTTTGCCGACTGATAGGCAACGACTGGAGCCGCTTGCAACAGTCGCAATGCCTTGAGTGTCAATAACTCCGGATCGCCAGGGCCAACCCCGATCCCGTATAATCTTCCTGTCTGGATTGCAACCATTATTCCTGCTCCGTGGCGAGTGCATTGACAGCAGCAGCCGCCATCGCACTACCACCGCGTCTGCCGTGAATCGTAATAAAAGGTACCCCGCGACTATCTGCTGCTAGTGCCGCCTTAGACTCGATCGCGCCCACGAATCCGACGGGGAAACCCAGAATCAAGGCGGGTTTGGGTGCGCCTTCATCCAGTAGTTCTAGCAGTCGAAATAGCGCTGTGGGTGCATTCCCGATCGCGACTACCGCTCCAGCTAGATAGGGCAGCCATAATTCTAACGCCGCCGCCGATCGGGTATTCTCTAATTGGGCGGCTAAAGCGGGGACTTGCGGATCTGGGAGGGTACAAATCACGCGATTATCGACAGGTAAGCGTTTGCGCGTCACCCCATCGGCAACCATCCGCGCATCGCATAAAATCGGTGCCCCATCGGCTAGTGCTTTGCGCCCGACGCGTGCGGCATCGATCGAAAAATCCAGATCGTTGACGATATCAATCATCCCACACGCATGGATCAGTCGGACTGCTACAGCATCGAACTCGGCTGGTAATGTATCGAGTTGAGCTTCCGATCGAATTGTGGCAAAAGATTGGCGATAAATTTCCGCCCCATCGCGGATGTACTGTAAGGGAGCGGGAATGGTAATTTTAGACGACATGAAGTAATTCTTGCAGTTGGGCTGATGTTTGATGGTTGATAAAGGCTGAAAATGATTCTCGGGAGTCGATCCGGCGCTCGTGATAAGTGGCGATGAGGCTGCCGATCGCGATCGGGACGCGTTCGGGGGGCAATAGATTGCTGGTTTCCTGTCCACATTCGCCCATAACCCCACCGATTTCGAGCCGATAGCTGCCGCCAGTTCGATCGGCGTTCTCGGTGCCCCACAGGGTAATGTCGGCTCGCTCGTGTTGAGCGCAAGATTTATCGCAACCACTAAAATGAATATTCAGCGGTAGATTTAGGGTAAATTTAGCAGCTAAATACTCGGATAGCGCGATCGCATCGGCTTGAGTATCAGTCGCGCTAAACTGGCAACCAGTCATACCCGCACAGGCTCTTAATAAACTACTCGGATGAGTAGCTGTTTGCACCAAACCCAGATCGGTAATTAACTCCTGTACCTTCTGGAGATCGCGATCCTTAACATCGGGGACAATGACATTTTGCCAGGGAGTCAGGCGAATATGTCCACTGCCGTACTGCGCGGCGATCGCGCCCAAACCGCTGACTTGCGCTCCAGTCGCTCGTCCCAATAATAAGACGATACCCACATAATAGCGATCTGATTGACGTTGCGGATGTACGCCTAAATGAACATCCTCATTTACCTGCGTCGCATCGCGATCTGCACGGTTTTTAAAAATTAAACGGCTAGAACCCGCAATTTCTCGTCGCACCAGTTCGCCAAACTCGGTCAAACCAAAGTGCCGAATCACACTTCTGAGTCTGGGCGGACGGCGAAGCTCGCCACCAATAGTTTTGATACCCTGGCGGTAACACTGAGAAATCGCCGCCAACATCGGCAAACATTCATCGATCGTTAAATCGACCCCGACAGGTTGTGGTCGGTGTCCGCGATCGCCCATACTCAGATAGAGACTAAATTTATCCTCACCAACGGCTAACAGCGATATATCATTGGGTCGGTCGAGAATACTCACACTCCCACCACCATCAAAACCGACGCTAAATTTATTCGACAATTCACCCAGCTCGGGGTGATTATCTAAATATGCCAGCCAAGCAGCCGCCAACGGACGGACATCGATGAGTTCCCGCGCATCGATTCCCGCTGTCGGACTCAGCATCACATTCCGGATGCCATCAATGGCAGTCTGACTCGCAGCCAATCCACATTCAGTTAATTTCGTTAATAAACCGCTATCTAAATCTCGATCGATCGATCGTAGTTGTAAGTTCGCCCGATTGGTAACTTGGACGTATGCTAACCCGATCGTGTCTAGTAACTGGGCGATCGTCGCACACTGCAATTCATTCAAAACCCCACCTGGAATCCGCAACCGCGTCAATAATCCATCACGCGCGATCGCAGGATGATAAATATCTGGACAGATCGACCTTTCAACAGACACTGAATCTAACTCCTTCCCTATGCGACGCAAGGAAATAGTGAATGTAAGTACCCCATCGGTACGCTCAGAGCACGGTATTCTGACTCGAAGCATTCGCGCTCCATCACAGTTGCGGCACAGTCTTGGATTCTCACCAAACTTCCCCGATCCCCAGCTAGAACAATTTAACATGAGATGGCAATTGGTTGGTGGCTAGTGGCTGGTGAATGGCACGACTTTACACCGCGATTTTCGATCGCTCTACACGAGCGGAACAATCCCAAGAGCGCCCCGTCACAAACAATAAATCCACACTTGCTCGACACGATCGATCCCTGGTAGATCGATCGCCGTAGCTCGGAAATCTCCATAATTTAAAATCCTAAAATCGTGGAATCCGGGATACAATTGCCTTGAGTGTGAGTAAGTATAAATAACTATC
>NZ_JANMZA010000346.1:0-7235 GCF_031382685.1 Chamaesiphon sp. OTE_8_metabat_110
TTGCACGATTCAACTTTGGCACATCCAGGATGGCAGCAATGGCACCTATTGGCAAACCCTGGCGGGTCATCAAGGCTGGATTTGGTGTGTGGCTTTTAGTCCCGACAGTCGCCTGCTAGCTAGCGGCAGCGATGATACTACTGTCAAACTCTGGGATCTAGCTACTGGCGAGTGTTTACACACTTTTGTCGGGCACAGTGATGAATTGGTGTCGATCGCCTTCAGTCACGATGGTGGAATGCTCATCAGCAGTAGCAAAGATCGGACGATCGGGTTGTGGGATGTCCAATCTGGGGAACGTGTCAAGACCCTAATCGGTCATGAGAACTGGATCTGGGCGATGGCTTTCGACCCCCATCATCGAGTTATTGCCAGCAGCAGTGAAGACCGGACGATCCGACTCTGGAGCATAGAATCCGGTCAATGTCTCAAAGTTATTCAGGGGTACTCAAATACCCTGTTTTCGATCGCCTTAGTGCCCACACCAAATTCTACTAATTTGCCCGTGCTAGTGGCTGGTGGCTACTTCGATCGACTCGTCAGACTTTGGCAGATCGAGACTGGTGAATTTACCAGTTTTAAGGGTCATACTGAGGCGATTAGAGCGATCGCAGTCAGTCCAGATGGCAGATTTTTAGCTGGCGGCGGTGGCAGTGTCGATCCGACGATTAAACTCTGGAACGTCCAAGATGGTCGATGTTACTGCAACTTATCCGGTCACACTAATGAAGTCTGGTCGGTTGCCTTTAGCATGGATGGTCGAATGCTTGCCAGTGGGAGTAACGATCGCACGATTAGAATTTGGAATACCCAGACGGGTGAATGTCTCCAGGTTTTGGCGGGGCACATGCACTGGGTGATGTCTGTAGTCTTTAGCTCCCAGTTAGATATTCTAGTTAGTGCTGGTTTCGATCGGACGATTAACTTTTGGGATCTTCAGACAGGTGAATGTCTGCGGACTTGGCAAGTAGGGCAATCGATTTGTACGATCGCTTTTAATCCCAGCGGCGATATTTTAGCCAGCGGGAGTATCGAGCGCACGGTGGGACTGTGGGATGTGGCTACAGGTGCATGTTTGCAAACCTTGTCCGGTCATACCCATTTTGTCTGGTCGGTGGCATTTAGTCCAGATGGAAGGTTTCTAGCCAGCGGTAGCTTCGATCGCACCATCAGACTTTGGGATCTTCAGACGGGTCGATGTCTGCAAGTATTAGAAGGTCATGAAAGTGGGGTATTTTCGGTAGCTTTCATCCCCCAATCTGGCATTGATAGCCCCAATCGACAGTTGCTAGCCAGTTCTAGTGCTGATGCCACCATTCGGATTTGGGATATCATCACAGGTGAATGTGTCAAGATGCTTCGATCGCCGCGACCCTGTGAGGGGATGAATATTGCTGGCATTACAGGCATTACGAATGCACAGAAGGCAACATTGAGGGCATTAGGCGCGCTCGATGCTCCATTGGAGCAACAAAGCCGACGCTAGCCAGTCCAATTAAGGCATTCGCGAACGCCCCAAATCTCTATTCAATTTATTATTTTTTCTCGATCGTTATTTGCTTGTTACCGACCAGATTTTTACGATCGGAGTTGGTTTGAGTCAGTAGTAAACCTGTATATGCTACCAGTGTTCAACCACAAAAAACGATCGTGTCTACAACCGACAGCGACGAATCCATTTCCTTGCGATCGATTGAGAGCGATCGCATTAAAGTTCCATGTAATTACATGGAACTAAATAAAAGCTTGAAAGAGTTACTGAAAGCTATTTTAGAGCATTAATGGCACATACAGAGCAGAGCGGCTTAACCTCGATCGAATAAGCTCAAATTGTTACTCCATCTAAGCTTGAGACTATATAAATAGTTCCATGTAATTACATGGAACCACGCAAATAAGCTAGAATCGTTTCTAGTTCTACATTTCCAGCGATTAACACCTTCACTTGCTCTACCTGTACTGGTCTAACAGAAGCAATCTGAGTTCGATATTTTCCATCATCGCCTCTCTCCTTCCAGGTAATCTGCCAGAACCAATGAGAAATATTATCTAAGTCACGGTTTCCTTCAACTAGAGGATATTCAACTGTCTTGCCATTTTTCAATCGCTTTTTCTTGGTGCGTTGATAGAGAGTACCACTCCTACCAGGTACGCGATTTCCACGTAATTTCATCTATAATAGTCATTGAAAATATTTTTTGGTGTGATAGCTAATTTAGTTATCACTCTTTTTTTATTATATTATTATGGATAAATTCTCTCAACTAGATCGAGAGCATCCTGTGCCGCTGAAATATCAGTATCAGGTTTACGCTGTCCTTCTCCAGTGCCGCGAACGATCCGACCATCTGGAAATGCCACTGTTAAAGTAGAGCGATAGAGATCGGCAACAAGTGTATGTTGAAAGTCAATGCAACGACCGATACAACCAAGATTATTGAGTAATTCTTGCAGTTTATTCTTAGCGTTTTCACTCATAAATATCTTCAGAGTTCTCTTGTTTTAGAGTTCCCATCGATCGACAGTGAATCTACAACCAGGGAGCGATCGAAATTACAATTGCTTGCTAGGCTGCAAATATGGGGACTCTAGAGCAGAAGTAGCTATCCACTCGACCGTTTTGAGTTCCATGTAATTACATGGAACCAAACAAACCCCTGAAATTGAGACAGGAAGCTATATAGAGTTACTGGCGGTAAAATTTAACTATCTTCCATAATCTTGGGATCGAGAACGATCGCCCGTTCGCGTAGCGTTCCCTTTGGGAAATCGTAATCGGCTAAGGCTCCAGCAATATCCATCAGTTTGAAGGTCTTGAGCAACCCGCGACAGTCGGGGTATCGTAGAAACTTATTGTATCGGAGAATTGGTTTTACACTGAATTTTTTAAACTATTTTACAGATTAATAGTCCAGAACTGGCGTGACCACGTTGCCTCGCCAGCGGGCAAACAGCTAAATCTTACCACCAGCGTTTAGCAACTATCCCAAATTACCAATCGAGATAAGTCTACAACTCGGAGGGGATCGATCGACAATCGAAATCGAGTAATTTGACTCAAGGCGTAATCGCAGGTTGAGTGTTTAAATAGGACTTATTTGCCCACCAGCCGCTACACGCAAGATGGAACAAACTACCGCCCTCAACCATGCCATCAGCAAGTTAGCCTTAAATCGATCGTTTGCCAACTATCAAATTCAAGCAGACGATCCGATCCGCGATGTGACGGGAATGATCGACCGGATCGAACAAATTAAAGATGCCATTCCCCAAGCGGTAACTCAATCCCTAGATTTGGCTGGAAAGAAGTTAGAGACCCAATTCGAGCTAGTGAGCAAACCATTACTAGAGACTCTAGCCATCCAGCAAGCCCACATGGGCACCGTTCGACATCAATTAACCTCGCTGGAAAAAAGGTTCATCGATGCCGGACATGTCGCTGCTCCTGCTCAGAGCTGGTATTCTTGGCTGCTATTGGGTTTGACCTTGACAACCTTGGGATTATTGGGGTACAACACCGTCATGGCAAAGCAGAGTTCCAGTCCGGCTTGGATGCAGACACAGGCGGGTAGATTAGCCAAACAAATGATCGATCGCAATCCTCAACTAATGAATAGTTGTCGTCCATTAACAGCAAAGGAACATCGAGAGTTGGGATCGCAGCATCAAGCTAAGAAAATCTGTTCGATTTTTCTATAAAACTCTTTTGGATCTCAGCCGGATAGCGCATCTCATTAATTAGATATTGAAGTTATCTTGGGTCAATATCGATAAAACCAGACAACCATGCCTGTACTATTACACATCGATCGTTTAGATCTACATGCTACATCCACAGTCTGCTTATCCAAGTAGCAATTCTTCGCTCGAACAGTTTTCCATTGAGTCAGAACTAGTTTCGCATTCTAGGTCTTCATTAACTTCAGTTCTCACTGAATTAACTAAAACACAGCAGGAAATAGTTGCAGCATATCATCATAATTTCAGTAAATTTGCAGTCGAATATCAGATTAGGATTGCGAGTGTGACCAAAGACTCAATTTATTCTAGTTGGGGGATTGAAGCAAAAAATGTCATTTTAGCCCCAACCAATCGTCGCGGAAATTACTGGATATTTAATGCTGGCGACTGCACCTATCTCGTACCTGCAAAGCGTAAATATATCGATAGACATGCTTACACGATCGCCAGTTGGATCTTTGAGGGGCATAATTATACTCCCGATTATCTGAATATCCAATTAGTTAAACCAGCCATAGTCATGCCATTAGAGATCGATCCTCATCTTCAAATGTGGCAACTTCACCAGCAAGGCGAACTAATATTTTCGTAAATTAGTATTTTTTCAGATATAAATACAACTATTCGCTAGACTAAAAAACTGAGCGCAAGCATCATGATGACTAAATATAATCACCACAAACATAAACCTAAATCTAGCTTACTCGACCGAATCTACTACTCATGTTCGGTTGAATTCTGGCTATCGATCGTCACTATCGGTATTGCGGCTGATTGGATCTTCAAGTTTGGGACTAGTTCGTTACTGATTACGCTGGCGTGGACGGGCATTCTCAGCACCTATTTGGTATTTTCCAACCGCATAGCGGGGGATCTTTGGGATAACTTTCGCCGCATTAAAGCACCGCAACATCAATCGTTACTAGTTGCTGCAATCGCAGTTTTGGGCAGCTTATTTATGATTACCTGCATGACAGATCCCGCTCATGCTTTGATTATTACGGCTTCAGGGACAAAAGCCATTACTGACTTACTCAGTGGGACTGGTTTAGGCGTTACCAATACCTCACTAGCTGGCTTTGCAACCTTCGTAATTAACTTCATCAAAGTCGCATTTGCCATTGCCTTTATCTTCGGCATTAAAGATGCTTACGACAAAACCAGAGAACGTGCCGAACTGCAAGAAGTCATCCAAGCCCCAATCGTACTAATTGCTGTCGTCATCGCGATCGATGCGGTGATGGGGATGATTTTCGGAGCAGCCTGATCTTACATCTTCCGCCAGATGCAAACATCCCAGTGAAGTGGGGGAAAGGGTAAAGGGTAAAGGGTAGAGGTATTAGGCGCGTCGCGCCCTCGATACCCCCAACTGCCAGCAGTTCTCCTTTACCCTTTACCCTTTCCCCCTTCCCCCCTTTATTTACCCCTAAAAATTAAATTGGCATACGAACGCGAACCGATTCGAGTCAACCGCATTCTCAGCCGCAAGCCAGGGATTGCCGGAATTCCTGCGGATGTATTTATCATCGCTCTGGGATTGGACTTACTGCTGTATCTATTTTTAATCCAGATCTTCAATCTGGGTTGGCAAGTATTCGCCCTCGCTGTTGTCGTCGTCGATGGCACTTGGGTCGCCCTTACCCTCAAGGGCGTGTGGCAATTTGTCGGGTTATGGTTCAAGCCACCTCGCTACATCCGCGCCAATCTCCCCTACCGTTCTCCCCTACCTCCAGCAGAAGATCCCGATGTTCGCACGCCCTAAACCAGTCAAACAAGTCTGTCGCCCTGGGGACAAGCCAGAACTACTATTTCCGATCGAGGGAGAATTAGATTTAGTCACCCATATCGATTTCGATTGCAATGGGCGACAATTTGGCGCGTATTTACTTCAAATTACCGAGCGCAAGTATCGACTGGTATTTGGGTTTCAATGCGACGGCATTCACCCGAATCTACCGTGGGGGAGGATCGACCCGATTTATAACAGACTATCCGCTGGGTTTAAGGATTTGCCGGAGGGTGAGGTGTTAACGATTCACATGAAATCGTTTGTCGATAACACCGCCCGAATGCAGGAGCTATCGAGAACTGTGGAAAATTGTCAGTCAGATGTCTTGAAGTACATCATCATGACCGAACAAAAGCGATTGCAAACTCTGACTGAAAAGGGGATGCGAAAACCTAAATCGCTGACCTTATTTGCAACCTTTACCTTCGACCCCGAAGCCGATGTCAAAGATGACCAAATCGAAGCTTTTGGCAAGGGTCTTTATAAAATATTCACCAAGTTTTCAGGCGCAGCGAAGATTGCTAAGTCTCGCGAATTTACCGAATTCTTAGTAGCTGGTGTCAATGCTTTCTATTTATGGGAACAGACTCTTACTAATAAGATGGGGCTTGGCATTCGTCCGTTAAGTAGCCAAGAACTGTGGGCAGATCTGTGGGCGAGAGTAAATGATACTCCCGCGCCTCCCGTACCCCAACGGATATTTTTCAATGGTAAAGTAGCCACCGAGAATATCTATCGCCACCTCCATCCCTTATCAATTTTAATTGACGAGGAATCCAGCTTACCCACCGCAGATTATCGCTGGGTCAAGGTCAAAAAGAAGTTCATTGGCGTGATGTCAATGTTAGAGCAACCAGATGAATGGAGTGACAAATTAGATGCACTCACTTACCTGTGGAATAAGTTAGGGGAAGATAGCGTTTACGACATCGAACACATCGCTCAAATTACCGCAGTCGATCGAGGTATCAGTCGCAAAAAGCTCAAAGATCTTACTGATGAAGAGATTTACAAAGCAAGTAAAGCTGAGGCAGAAGGCGATATTAACGTTGCCGCGAACATGAATGCTGAAGAAGCGATTGAGGCTCAACAGGTTTTACACAGAGGTGGTGTAGAGCTAGCAATATCATCGACATTCCTCATCCATCGCCACACGGTACAAGAAGTAGATCTCGCTTGAGATCGCCTCAAGTCTCTATTTCCTGGTCACTTGCACCGCGAGTATACCTACACTTGGTTGACGTGGTTGCAAACGTTCCCCGTAGCTTGGGATATGGCACTATCTCGCCCTTTTAGTCGCGAGAGCAAGGTTTTCACCAATTATGTGGCGGGGACTGTCTCGCTGGCGTTAATTAATACTTACGACAAAGTTGGATTTGAGTTAATCTCCAACGATGGTGGCGTACCGTTGTACATCGACATTATCAATAACCACCACCATATTCTGTGGATTGCCACTACCAGAGCGAGTAAATCTGTCTCCACTACGGGGATGCTCAATGGCGCGTTAGCAAACAATATGCCCGTGACGATTATCGACTGTCCGCCTACTAAAGAAGCCTCGACTTTCCGCGATTACGCGCGGCTGTTGGGTGGAGCTTTCTTCGATGTGGGTTCGGAATGTAGCAATATTTTTGAGGTGCCCAATCTTTCGCACCTAGCTGAAGTAGATCGGGAAGATCGTCGCAAGGATACTCAAGAATCG
>NZ_JANMZA010000376.1:0-8888 GCF_031382685.1 Chamaesiphon sp. OTE_8_metabat_110
CGAGGACAAAATTATTGTCGCCAACTAGTCTCGAAGTAAATATCAACCCCAATCTTGCTACCATCCCCGATCGCGAGATAAAATGGGCACCCGGCTTGAAATGGCGACAACAGTGGGTAAAATTGGGCGCGACTAATTTCCCCGTGAGCTATCTGGAAATCGATCCGCGCCAAAAAGGCATTAAGTTTCGATCGATGCTAGCCCTCGAACCAAATCTCGTCGGTACCAATCATCTGATTAAATTTGCCCCCACCACTCAATTTGCCGCCGCCATCAATGGGGGCTATTTCAATCGCAATAATCGGATGCCCCTCGGCGCTCTCAAACGCGACGGGAAATGGTTGTCCAGTCCGATCTTAAATCGCGGCGCGATCGGTTGGAACGATAAAGGCAAGATGCAGATCGCCCGTCTGAAAATGCAAGAAACCGCGATAACTGCCAACGGCACACAGTTGCCAATTATCGCCCTCAATAGCGCCTACGTCCAAGCGGGCATCGGTCGATATACGACTGACTGGGGGACTACCTACACGCCAATGCAGGCTAACGAACTGATTTTTACAGTCCAACTCAATCGAGTCACCCAAATTACCCCCGGTAATGCGCTCGGCAGCATTAACATCCCAATCCCTACTAATGGTTATTTACTCGCCTTGAGAGGGCAGCCAGAGCTGTCTGGAAGCCTCCCGATCGGCACCACCCTGAGCTTACAACGTCAGCTTACCCCACCAGAATTCGATACCTACTCCCAGATTATCGCGGCAGGCCCCTGGCTGGTAAAATCGAGCCAAATCGTCCTCGATGCCAAAGGTGAAAACTTCAGCGCGAACTTCAGCAAAGAAGCCGCAGTCCGCAGCGCGATCGGCAGCACCGCCACTGGTAATATTATCCTCGTCACTGCCCACCCCAATCCGGGCGGTAAAGGCCCCACATTGGCAGAAATGGCCAAACTCCTCCAACAAATGGGTACAGTAGATGCCCTCAACCTCGATGGTGGGAGTTCTACCAGCCTCTACCTCGGCGGACAATTAATCGATCGTGCCTCTGCTACCGCCGCGCGAGTTCATAATGCACTGGGCATCTCGATCGAACCCTAGGTTTTAGGCTTTAGGTTTTAGGGTTTAGGTTTTGTACTCTACCCTCTCCCATCTCCTAAACAAAAAGGCGATCGCTAGCTGACTAACGATCGCCCCTTAAATTTAAAACCCCGATTTCCCTTCGTAATCAGATGCAAATGAGCGCAACAGACACTAAAAAAACATTTTTGAACGTTGGTTGCTCGCTTAAGTGGCGGAACCAACCTCGTGTCACTAATCTAACCCTACTTGAGTCACACCGCCATCAGCCATTTTACGGTGAACTCGATGACTATCACTACACACGTGATTAATTTTATACTACGAATTATCGCCGTAACAATCGAGGCTCGATCTCGATCGAGCCTAGCTCTCATCTTGGGTGACTTCCTCTAATACATGCCGAGTGCTGCTCCACGCCAAGATTCCCGCAACTGCCACGATCGCGCTCATCCCCCATAATACCGATCGCAGCCCAAACTGATTGGTTAAAGGAGCCACAATAATTAACGGCACGGCGACCGCAATATTTACCGCATTATTCTGAAAGCCAAACACCTTGCCTCGCATTGATTCTGGCGTTCTTTCTTGAATTAATGTCTGCATCGGTACGGCAATTAATGAAGCCCCCAACCCCAAGATCCCGGCACAGCATAACCCGATCGCCAAATTGTTCACAAATGTAAATATTGCCAGCACGATTCCCATGCCAATAAATCCAATCAGGGGTAAAGACTTTTGTTGCAGACGATTGCCAAAATGTCCCAAAACTCCAGCACCAAAGACTAATCCAATGCCTAGCGCAGCTACTAAAAATCCGAATTGATCGGTCTTAAGACCGACTTCAGCCGTCAGTTTAATTGACAATATCGGTAACGCCGCAATCGTCGAAAATAAGACGGCTAATTGCAACATCGCATTCAACAACAATTTATTACTACGCAGATAATCAAATCCAACCTTCAACTCATACCAAGGATTGACTCGGCGAGTGTGATGATTCGGATCGATCCTTTCTTGTACTTTTACCAATTGTCCCAATCCAGCGGCGAAGAAGTAGAGCACAGCAACCAACACTTCGCGCGAACCGTTTTGGCTGATATTAGTTACCGCCGTCAAAATTGGCTCGCCGATCCCAAATCCGACAATAATCGAACCCATAGTGCTGCTGGTAAACAAGGCATTGGCTGTCAACAAATTTTCGGGCTTCACTACCAGGGGAATCGCGGACTGTTCTGCCGGGGCAAATGCTTGGGTTACTGTCGAAATTGCAAAAGTAATTAATAATAAAACTACAAATTCTTTTGGTAAAATTGCTAACAGTAAGATGAGGGAACCCCTAATTACATCCGCAATTACCATAATCTTTTTTTTAGGATAATGCTCGATAAATATTCCCGCCGCTGCACCAAACAAAATTGCAGGAACCGTCGAAGCAATCATCAAATACGCACTAGAATCAGCGGCATACTTATTGGGGATATTATAGGTGTCCAGTAACGAAATCGACATTACTAGCATTACTTTATCGGCAATCTGAGAAAGTACTTGCCCACTCCACAAAAATAAAAATGGACGGTTTTTGAGTAGAGCTTTAAATCCACTCGCCTCTGTTGGTGTTTTTGCAGGTAGCATAGACTAGGAAATAGGGAATAGGGGGAGACGAGGAGACGGGGATCGATAGCGTTCGGATCGGGAATTACTCCAACAGAAAGCTTCTCTCTCTGTCTGTAGCGATTGTACCTATAAGTGGGTCAAGAAATTTGGCTGTGTGTGACAGTCGTTGGAGTGGACAGTAGATAATGGATAATAAATAGTAGCTATTAATTCATCCCGTCCCTGTAATGAACTCCACCATCGCCTACCTGACTACTCAACTCGATCGTGCGATCGTTGCCGCATTAGGGGACGATTATGCTGGTACAGATCCCCTGCTGGTATTATCGAGCAATCCCAAATTTGGCGATTATCAGGCAAATATGGCGATGGGACTGAGCAAAAAATTGGGGCAACCACCACGCAATATCGCCCAATCGATCGTCGATAATTTAGAAGTATCCGAAATCTGTGAAGCTCCCCAAATTGCTGGCCCCGGCTTTATTAATTTTACTGTCAAACCCAGCTATCTCGCCACTCAGCTTCAAGCCATCCAAGCAGACAGCCGCTTGGGAGTCCCTGTCGCCGCTACACCCCAACGTGTCATCGTGGACTTTTCTAGTCCGAATATCGCCAAAGAAATGCACGTCGGTCACTTGCGATCGACTATTCTGGGAGACTGTATCGCACGAGTATTAGAATTTCGCGGTCACGATGTCCTCAGACTCAACCACGTTGGCGACTGGGGTACCCAATTTGGGATGTTGATCCTCTACTTGCGAGAAGCCTATCCCCAAGCCTTGACGACGGCTGACGCGCTCGATTTAGGCGATTTGGTGGTCTTATACAAAAAAGCCAAACAACGCTTCGACGAAGATCCCGAATTCCAAGCCGCCGCCAGACAAGAAGTAGTCAAATTACAAGCCCGAGATCCCGATACGATTAAAGCCTGGAAACTATTATGCGACCAATCGCGGCGCGAATTTCAGGTGATTTATGACAGATTGAATGTCCAACTTACCGAACGCGGCGAATCATTCTACAATCCCTATTTAGCCGCAGTAGTTGATGACTTACGCACAACAGGATTACTAGTCGAAAGTGACGGCGCACAATGCGTTTTCCTCGAAGGATATACCAATCGCGACGGCGATCCTTTACCGCTAATCGTCCAAAAAACCGACGGTGGTTATAACTACGCTACTACCGATTTAGCCGCCATCAGATATCGGATTCAAACCGATAAAGCCGATCGGATTATTTATATCACAGATGCCGGACAAGGAGATCATTTCGCCCAAGTATTCCAAGTCGCCAAATTAGCGAAGTGGATACCCGAACATGTCGAAATCATTCACGTTCCCTTCGGCTTAGTACTAGGTGAAGACGGTAAAAAAATCAAGACACGATCGGGTGAAGCCATCAAATTAAAAGATTTACTCGATGAAGCGATCGAACGATTTAGTAACGACCTCAAATCGCGACTAGTAACCGAAGAACGCCAAGAAACTGAAGAATTTATCGCCAATAGTTCGCAAGTCATCGGACTAAGTTCCGTTAAATATGCCGACTTGAGCCAAAACCGCACTAGTAATTATGCCTTTAGTTTTGACAAAATGCTGGCACTGCAAGGGAATACCGCACCTTATATGATGTATGCCTATGTCCGGGTACAAGGCATCAGTCGCAAAGGTGGGATCGATTTCGATAATCTCGGCGCTAATGCCCAGATTATTCTCAATGAAGAACTAGAACTAACACTTGCCAAACACCTCTTACAATTAGGCTCGATCGTCAATGAAGTCGAGCGAGATCTATTACCAAATCGGTTGTGTCAATACTTGTTTGAACTCAGTCAAAAATTCAATCAGTTTTTTGAGAACTGTCCCGTCTTATCGTCAGAGGAACCAGTGCGGACTTCGCGATTGATTCTGTGTAATTTGACAGCTAAAACGTTGAAATTAGGATTAGATTTACTCGGTATTCCAGTACTAGAGCGGATGTAATTGCGATCGATCCTGATTACCGCGCGATTGAAATCGCCGCTCATGGTGCAAAGTCCGCCTACGCGGACTAATCTCTCAGTCCGCGTAGGCGGACTGCGCTTCATGTGCAACGACTGGAAGTCGTTGACAATTCTGAGATCGATCGAAGATGTTAGGATCTTTAAATATACTCTTGCCGGAGGTGTCGTAATGACAATAGCTAGCCAGAAAATGACCCTAGAAGAGTTCCTTGCCTATGATGATGGCACGGATAGATTCTACGAACTGGAACATGGAGAGCTAATTGACATCACATCCGATAGCGAAATCAATCGTCGGATTGCCATGTTTCTGTTGGCATATTTTTTCCAAGTTGGTATTCCCTCCTATCGACTTAGAGTAAAGACAGAGGTGATTGTAAGTGGATTGAGGATCTCGGTACGCGTACCAGATTTACTAGTATTGTCTGAAGAATTAGCCACAGAAATGGAAGGTGCGAGTCGATCGATCGTACTAATGGACATGCCCCCACCCTTATTAGTAGTCGAAGTTGTCAGCCCCAACCAAGAGAAAAGAGATTATCGGTACAAGCGGAGTGAATACGCCGCTAGGGGCATAGCCGAATATTGGATCGTCGATCCAATTGCCCAACAGGTGACAATATTAGAATGGGTAGAAGGTTTGTATGAGGAGAAAGTTTATCAGGGAGATAATCAGATCGAGTCAAGTGTACTGGGAATTCTAGATCTGAGTGTCGATCGAGTATTACAGGCACGTTAGTTAAGGTTCTAGTAAATCGATCGCTTCTGCACACCACGCTAGCCATTCTGTCTCGATTCTAATACCTTGACGCAGGGTGATGTAGTGATAACGCTCGACATGACTCAATTGCGATCGATCTGGAAAATATTGAGATGCGATCGCTTGATAGGTATGCAAGGTTTCTAGATGCTGAATCCGATGATGTTTTAATTCTGCCACGATCGTCTCCGGTGAAGCGATCGATCCGGCAAATATTTTTACTAATAAGTCATCTTTGAGTGGACTGACAGTACTAGGCGTTTCGATCCACGATCGCAGATACTCCTCACCTTTACCAGTCAGCGTATAAATCTTTTTGTCTGGGCGATGCTCTTGATAGATGAGCTGGGCATCGATGTGGCTTTGTTCTTCTAGTTTGGTAAGTTCTCGATAGATCTGCTGGTGGGTAGCATTCCAGAAAAAACCAACCGATCCATCGAATTTTTTGGCGAGATCGTAGCCACTGCAAGCACAATCATTGAGTGCTGCCAAGATTGCATGAGATAGAGCCATGAGGGACGGGGAGATGGGGGACTGGGAGACTGGGGGACTGGGAGATCGCGGTTCTTTTACTAACTTAGTTGCATATTCTATTAAGTTAATATATTATCATTATATGCAACTAAGTTAGTATTGCACGATCGATTCACTATCCACTATTCACTATTCACTATTCACTACCCACTACCCACTAAATTGAGATATGTCAAAAGTAGTCCCTGGTAGATTTAGCGCCCAGATCGATGAATCCTTCGTCGTCTTTTTAATTGGCATGAGAGTCAACAATATTTGGGCTGTGCATAAATGGCTGCCGACTGCCCAGGCGATGAGTCCGATGTTAAATACCCTGCATCAGTATCCAGACAAAGGCTTTTTGGGACAAGAATCATTTTTCCGGCTGTTCCCATTCTGTACCATCATGACGACCTACTGGAAGTCATTCGAGCATTTAGAATATTTTGCCCGCAATACTGACGATCCGCACCTGGAGCCGTGGCGGGCGTTCAATCGATCGATCGGGAGCGATGGCAGCGTCGGCATCTGGCACGAAACCTATCTAGTGCAACCGGGGCAATATGAATCGATCTATGTCAACATGCCTGCCTTTGGTTTAGCCGCTGCTACCAAACATGTGCCGATCGTCGGACGCCAAGAAACTGCCCGTCGGCGATTGGATCGTGAAAATCAACCCGCAGATACATGAGGGAGATGCCAGCATAATGTAGGGTGTGTTATCCCGGAGGGTAACGCACCAATTGGTAACGCCCCAATTATTGATCCTACACCGTGTCCACCATCACCGTCCGCCGGGTTTCGGCTGAAATCCGCGCCGCCTCAGCAACCCGCAGCGTGGCTAGACTAGCCGCAGGCGTCACATAATTTGGCTTACCATCGATGAGATGATCGAGAACCAGTTCTAGATCTCTCGCAAACAAACCCTTCCGTGCGCCCAGATCCAATGGGGTAGTAGTGCCATTTTGAATAAAGACCCCTTCATCACCATCAAATATCAACCCACCATTTTCCCCATGTACTTCAAACTTGCGGGAGCCTTGCCATAAGCCTGCCCCTTTACCATAAACCACTTCCCCGATCGCGCTATTATTCTTAAACCTAAACTGAGCATTACACAGACAAGTTTGGTAATAATCGCCGACACCGCCCCAATATTGATTATGGCAATTGATGCTCTCGATCGAGCCAAACAGATCCGTGAAGCGATGGAGCCGCGATAAAGCCGCAATCAGGGGAAATCCGAACTCAGAGCGATGAAAAGTCCATTTTTCGGGCGTGGGGCGCTGAGGGACGATCGTGCTGTAGCGGGCGTAATAGACCGCACCGACGCGATCGAGCCATGCGCGCATCGTTTGATGGAGTCCGCCCAAGAGTTCGATATGTTCGACATGGAGCAAGACTTTTTTTGCCGCAGCGAGGGCGACAATTTCGCTAGCTTCGCGCCAGTCTAGTGCGAGGGGATACTCGACAATTGTATGCTTGCCAGACTCGATCGCCGCGCGGACGATCTTCCCATGATCGCCGTTAATCGTTGCTACCAGGATCAGATCGAGATCTGCCATCTGAATTAACGTTTGCCAATCAGCTACCGCGCTGATATTGAAACTCTGGGCAAATTCTGCCGTCCGTTCGAGATTGCGCCCAGAGACAGCGATTAATTGCGTGCGATCTTCAGCAGCAAAGCTTTGAGCGCGGATCTTCGCGGCAAATCCCGTCCCGACAATTCCTACCCGCAGTGGCAGATTAATTTCTCCGTAACTAGCACTTTTAGACATAAGATTTTTTAATACTACAAGCCCAGCGAACCAACATCCAAATTGAAGGCGGGAAAATCCGATCGCCACAGTCCTAGTCTACTATTCAACCCCTCACTCGGGGTTTTTTGTTGCGGCAAAATGTTATTAGCGATAGCTTGCAGCCATTCGTCAATCTCGGCGACAGTGCCGAGATATAAGTAATTAGGATGGATTCTCGCAATTTGATTACGAATACCATTCGACTTTAGCAGGACTTATAGATACAGATGGTAAGGTTTTCCCTTAGTATTCAGATAGAGCTGAAAACTAGGGCAATAAGTTGGGCAGTCTTCCCGATCGCTTAACTGAGATATATACCCGCATCCGCCATCTTTAAACGAAATAGAGAGGAATCAATCTGACATGGCAACCTATAAAGTTACATTAATCAACGAAGCTGAAAATCTAAACACCACGATCGATGTAGCTGATGACACCTACATTTTAGACGCAGCCGAAGAGCAAGGGATCGATCTTCCTTATTCTTGCCGTGCGGGTGCTTGTTCTACTTGTGCTGGTAAAATCACTGCTGGAGAAATCGATCAATCCGACCAATCTTTCTTAGATGACGACCAAATCGAAGCAGGTTACGTCTTGACTTGTGTGGCTTATCCTAAGTCCAACTGCACCATCATGACCCACCAAGAAGAACAACTCTACTAAGATCTAGTCTAAATCTAGAGCTAATAGTTTAGGAGTGCGGAATTAAGCTAATTCCTCGCTCCTATCTTTTTAGGAGTCAAAATCGTTGGCGTACTTCTCCTTACGGAGCGACCCAAATCACGCGGAGGTTCCCGACCCATGGCTTTGGGTCAGCGATTCGCGCTCCTCGGGTTTCCCGAGGGTTTAGCGAATCAAGACAAGACAGACGCTTCGCTACGCCAACGCCAACAGCACAAGTAGCCGCGCCCAGAGGTAATCGCGCCTAACTACACACTCAGCAGCCACCGAGCCGAATGATATAATCATATTAGTCTAACCTAGCTCCCGCAACTGTTTGGAGGTTTTATGACAATTGCAGCCACACCTTCTGTCAATACTGCGCCATTGCTACTCGATGTTAGTAATACAACTCTAACTGTTACTCCAGCGCAATTCGATCGTCTAGTAATACTAGA
>NZ_JANMZA010000381.1:0-2062 GCF_031382685.1 Chamaesiphon sp. OTE_8_metabat_110
TGTTGAATTCTCAAAGCAACATGCGAATAGTTGGCACGTATCTAATATTTATTGATTTTCCATAGTCAAATAACTATCTGGTTATCTTCTAGAGTATTGGTTTGCAGCGCAAAATTACACAAATCCGATTAGGGTTTCATAGGCTTAAAAACACTAATTTCGGATTTGTAGATACGAATCGATCGGGGTAATACGATCGCCCCATTAGTAGTTCTTAGATTTACTAATGGGGTATTGTCTTAGCCCACTGATGGCAATGTCGCTATATACTCTTCAACTAAAATTTGATGTTCTGGTCGATCGCCAGAAGTCAAGTAATCGATTAACAAGATTAGGTTCCAGAGGATCTTCCCCCTTTCTATTGGCTGAATCCAGTAGATCCCTTTAGGTAACTTGGCTCTTAACTGAGCTGATTGCCAAGCAGAGATATCGAAACGCTCCTGTCTAATTGCAGTCTCTGATAAAAATTTGAAGCATCGGAGTTTGGCTTTGGTTGATGTTTTCATAGCACTAACGATCGTGAGATAATAGTGATGTTTTGTTTTTTTAGTCTTAATCGAAAGACTTAATTTCGTCTTTCGATTAATTCTTTTCTATTGCATAACTGGTCGAACAAAGTGTTCGATTCAGTTAATTCACCGATTGGTGACAAAATCGCCACGGTTTTCTAGGTCTAGTCTTTGGACTAGATCCAATTAGCGGCAATCGTCAATATCGGTTTTGGCTGTTTTACTTGCGAGAAGGGTTAGTAACAAATAAGCTTGGCAAGGCTGATAAGTATAATATAGTACATGTCTACTATGATAGCAACAGCTATTTATTTTCTTTCCCGTTTTGGCAAAAAATCGATGCAATTGTATCGAAAAGACTTGACAATTGCAGTTACTATCGCTGCTCTAAATTGCGATCGTTTATACTCACAAATAAGACCTCTCGGTCGATCGCATGAGCATAGGTTGATAGCATCGTTCGCTTATCGTGTCCAGACTGCTCGGCAAGTGCGATTGGATTAGCACCATTAGCTAGGGCGTGGGATATCGCACTGTGACGCAATTTATAAGGCGATCGATACTCGATCTGACAACTCTTTAAAATTGTTTTCCATGCCCTTCTGTTGAAGTTATGGTCGTCGAGCGGGAGACCTTTAGGACTGGGAAACACCAAATCGTCAGGTTGAGGGTTTATCCGTTCGGATCGTGCGAGTAACATCGATCGCACTGGTGGCGATAACTGAATCGTTCTACTCTTACCCGTTTTGGTGCCCTTTGCGTTCTGATGCCCTCTAGAGACAGACTCCCCAATCCAAGCAGTGGAATAGTCAGCTCCTAATGATGACCACTTCAAGCCAGCAGCTTCACCGAAACGACAAGCAGTATTGACCAGAAAAATCACGAAATCAGTGTAATGAGCGTAGTAAGGATTGTTGGCAAATGCGGCGATAATTGCCTGAAGTTCGACAATGGTAAAGGGCTTAACCTGTTTAGATGGTTTACTGCTACCTCTTGAACGCGATTTAATCAGGCAATCATCCCAAGGGTTCGGCTCGACTACATGATATTTGTCTTTAGCCCAATCCCAGCAACCCTTGAGGTAGTACAAATAGGATTTTATCGTCCCAACAGAGGCTGACTCAGCCCATTGCGCTACAACCTTTTCAGCTACCGATTCGGTGACTTTGTTGGCTTGCTTGTCACCTAAAAATTGCTCTAGCTTCGAGGCGATCGCTTTGAGCCTCAATCCCGATCCGTGCGCGATCTCGTTGTTCTTTTTGTAGTGAATGATATACTTTCCGAACAGATCTACAGCCGATATTTCAGTGGGATTAGCTCCAAGCTTACGCGGCTTATATTTCAACAGCGTGGGGTCATAATAGCCAGCCGCGAGATCTTTCTCGATCTCTGCAATCTTCGACTTGGCTAATGCCCTACCAATGGGATTATCGGCAACTCCTAGCGACAGGCTTTGCTTCTTCCCCTTATAGTTCCATCTCAGTCTCAGGGCGTTACCCGTCTTGTCGATCCAAACTTTATTTGTCATTTTTATGGGCTTAAATGTGGGCTTG
>NZ_JANMZA010000450.1:0-7533 GCF_031382685.1 Chamaesiphon sp. OTE_8_metabat_110
CTTCCATCTCCCATCTCCCATCTCCCATCTCCCCACCAAATTTGCTACTAAACTTCTCAAATCGATCCCCAATGACCCTAAATAAATATTACAATTTAATTAACAAAATTTAATTAACCTCTCATAATCTGGCGTTATCCATGACCGTAATTCCGCCACCATCTGTGTCTCCCATCACATCCTTGCTCTCACGCCTAACTAGCAAGCTCAATCGACTCGAACCCTCTCCAGGGTTGGTCGTGATGCTATTATCGATGTCGATCGGTGGCGCTGCGGGAGCGGGAGTAGTTTTATTTCACTATCTAATCGATTTATTTGATAGTTCATCGCATACGGCGATCGCCGATACGATCGATGGACTGCACATGCAGGGAATAAAGGGGACTTGGTTGCTAGCGTTAGTACCGATCTTTGGGGGGGCGATCGTCGGGATCATGCGGTGGTATTGGCAGGATTTTGGCCCTAACATGAACTCGATGATTGCGGCGACTCAATCGGGTAACAAAGTGACTCCGTGGCGGGGGCTGGTGAAGATGGTCGCAGCGGCAGTATCGCTCGGAACTGGGGCATCTTTAGGCCCAGAGGGGCCGAGCGTAGAAATCGGCGCGAATCTAGGGATGTTTTTGGGACAGGCTTTACATGCTTCCCAGGAGCGGCAGCGGTTATTGTTGGGCGCGGGTGCGGCGGCGGGAATTGCAGCGGGATTTAATGC
The DNA here is from genome assembly GCF_031382685.1 of Chamaesiphon sp. OTE_8_metabat_110. Taxonomy (NCBI): domain Bacteria; kingdom Bacillati; phylum Cyanobacteriota; class Cyanophyceae; order Gomontiellales; family Chamaesiphonaceae; genus Chamaesiphon; species Chamaesiphon sp. OTE_8_metabat_110. The sequence goes on from NZ_JANMZA010000450.1 coordinate 713, forward strand.
CCCGATCGCGGGCGTGTTTTTCGCACTAGAGTTGGTGCTGGGTAGCACTTTTGCAACTTCGGCAGTCAGCGTAGTCGTCTTAGCTGCTGTCGTCGCTTCGTTGGTGGCTCAAATCGGACTGGGTGGCAGACCTGCATTTGCGCTGCCAGTATATGAAGTTAAAAGCTTATTCGAGCTACCGCTGTATTTAGTATTGGGTGGCTTGGCGAGTTTGGTATCTTTTGCCTACACTCAGACTGTCGATTTTGCCAGAGCGGCTTTTCAGGGAAACATCAGTTATCTGGCTTGGTTGGGAAAAGTGCCTCGCTGTCTGACGCCTGTTGTCGGCGGGACGATCGTCGGGATTGTCGCGTTGAAGTTTCCCCAAGTTACGGGCATCGGCTATGAAACGATCGAAGCGATGTTGCAAGATGTCCAATTTTCCTTGATGCTGCTAGTCTCGATTTTAGTCATCAAAATGCTGCTGACAGCAGTCAGTCTGGGTAGCGGCTTAGTCGGTGGCTTGTTTGCACCTGGGATGTTTTTGGGCGCGACGATGGGCGCAATCTACGGTAAGTCTCTAGTCTTGTTATTTCCCGCTCTCAGCAGCCAGATTGCAGCGCCACCAGCCTATGCAATGGTCGGGATGGCGGCGGTACTCGCCAGCAGTGCGCGGGCACCCTTGACGGCGATCCTGTTGATGTTTGAGCTGACTCGCGACTATCGGATCGTCCTCCCGGTAATGGCGTGTGTCGGTTTGAGTATTTGGGCGATCGAACGGATGAACCCCAAATCCAAATCCCCAGACAAACTAGATAAACTGGCGCTGAGCGTCCAACCAGATCGAGATCTCGCCATCCTCCAACACCTGCGGGTGCGGGATGCGATGGATCATCATTATCTGCGATTGTCCGATCGGTTAGACATTCTGGCGGCTGGCTTGAAATTGACTCAAAATAACTGCCATAGTGCTTTAGTTGTGGACGATCGAGACGAACTAATGGGGATTATCACTCTTCACGATCTCAGTCGCGCTATTTCTCAAGCCGAAGCATCACTGCAACCCGATCGACTACTCGCCGATAATGTTGGTAGTATCTGCACCAAATATCTATTTTATGCTGATATCGATGAGCCGATCTCCGAAGCGATCGATCGGATGAATGCCCGAGGGCTGCATCAATTGCCAGTCACCGATAGTTCCCATCCCGAGCGAGTTGTCGGCATTCTTCAACAGGAGCGGATCGCGCTCGCTTGTAGCGTCGCAGCCACGCGTCAAGCTTTGAATAAGTACCAGTTGTCATTGCCTGCGGCAACGTCGAGCCTCGAAGTGAATTAGCTTGAATATCTGTGTTAACCTCACCTTTACTCGGGTGAGGTTAACTTATTTGCCGTTTTTAGGTAGGTCGGCACAAATATTTATTAGAGTAGAAAAGCCTGAAACCTCGACGGTGGGCATTGCCCACCCTACCATTCGATCTTTTCTGAAACCTCTTAGAGGATGTCTGAAAAGGTTATTTGATATGGATCGTAGATTCAAATCCCCCAACCCCCTTGGAAAGGGGGCTTTTAAGTCCCCCTTTTTAAGGGGGATTCAGATCTCGAAACGAAGCCTATCCGACTTGTGTATACAGGGTAGCCTTTTGAAGGGGGGCTGGGGTTTATGCTTAAAAGAATTGACTTTTCAGACATCTTCTCAAGTAAGGTCAACTTATTTGCAGCTATAAAGATTCAAACACGGCGGTAAAACCAGCTAGTTTCAAGCATTCGTCGGTAAATTCATCAGCATCATTGACATCTTCAATTTGATATTCCATGATACGACGATCGTCGCCGTGCATCTTCTTGGATGAGATTAAAGTTGCTGGATATTTTTTCGCGAGTTCCTTGAAGGCTGTGCCTTGAATGCGCCAGTCTTCTGCCGAACAGTTAATTGTTATACGCCACATAATTAGGGAATAGGGGATAGGGGATAGGGAATAGCAATGGATTTCACTATTCACCATTGACTGTGTTTTAAAGGGAATAGGTAATAGCAATGGATTTCACTATTCACTATCCACTATCCACTATCCACTACCTCTTAACCTGTATTTCGCATTCCTGCGGCAATTCCATTGATCGTGAGTAAGGCACCATCGAGCAGTTCTTTCTTGCTATAGCGAGAATAGATCGTGCCCGCGCCGCCGTGTTGGCGCAACCGTTTGAGCAGGGAGACTTGCAAAAATCCTAGCGGGACGATACTCGCATTCCGGAGCTGGATCGATCTTTGGAGTTCGGGATTATCATCTAAAAATCTTTCGTGTCCCGAAATCCGCAACACCATATCGCTAACGAGCTGATATTCTTGGGTGATACGATCGAATAAAACCTCGAACTGTTCCTTATTTTCTGGTTGCGATAGTTCGCTCATATAGTGGCGGGCAATTTGCAAGTCAACTTTAGAAATTGTCATCTCGACCTTAGAAATTGCCATCCGGAAAAATGGCCATTTGCGGTAAAAACCTTGGAGCAATTCAAAGTTTTCCGTCGGTGCTTCGGCGACAAATTCTTGGAGTGCCGAACCAACGCCATACCAAGAGGGGAGTAAAAAGCGGCTTTGCGTCCAGCTAAATACCCACGGAATTGCTCGCAGACTGGCGAGATCGCGTTTACCACCGCGCCGTGCGGGACGGGAACTAATCTGGAGATGGCTGATTTCATCGATCGGTGTTACCTGATGAAAGAAGTTGACTAAATCGGGACAATCGTAGATCAGTCCGCGATAATGGCGGCGCGATCGATCGGCAAGATCTTCCATTACTTCATTCCACGGCTCGATATCGTCGATTCCGCCAGACATCAAGCTAGTTTTAATTACCGCGCTGGCTACTTGCTCTAGATTATAGAGTGCTAACTCGGGTAGCGAATATTTAGAAGCGAGGACTTCTCCCTGCTCGGTAATCTTGATTCGACCGTTGATACTTTGTCCTGGTTGGGCCAAAATCGCCTCGTGAGACGGCCCGCCACCCCTGCCGACGCTGCCACCACGTCCGTGAAAAATTCGCAGCTTCACGGCGAATTGCTCGGCGATCGACTGGAGTGCTTTTTGCGCTTTATGGATTTCCCAGTTACTACTGAGGAAGCCAGCGTCTTTATTACTATCGGAGTATCCCAACATCACCTCTTGGAGATCGGGGACTAATCCGGGAATCGCTGTCTCGGGGCTGGGTTGATAACCACCCGTCAAAGCCGCTCGATAGAGGGGCAACTCAAACAGCGATTGCATCACGCGAGGGGCTTTTTTGAGATCCTCAACGGTTTCAAATAATGGTACTACTTGCAGGCTAGTAATCCCGGTGGCGGGGTCGTATAAACCTGCCTCCTTAGCCAGCAGCATCACTTCGAGAATGTCGCTGACATCTCGATTCATACTGATTACATAAGTTTGACTGATTTCGGGGCCAAATTCCAGATGGAGTCGGCGCAGCATCCGAAAAGTTTCGACGGTTTCGACGGCTTTGGGCGAGAAGGGGAGTTCGCCAGGGATTAACGGACGCCGGGTTTGGAGTTCGCGGACCAGCCACTCGACTCGATCGGCTTCCGAAAGGTCGTGGTAGGATTGGGGCAAAACTTGGAGATACTCGGCAATTTCGGCGACTGTATCGGCGTGGCGACTGCTCTCCTGGCGGATGTCTAGTTGCGCGAGGTTAAAGCCATAAATTTCCACCTGACAAATCAGCGTTTCTAACGCCTGACAAGTTAATCCGGTTTGTAGTAAGCTCTGCCGAATTAAGCCCAACTCTTTGAGAAAATCTGCCCCAGAATGATAGCAGGTATAGGGATTGAGATCGGTTTGCGGAAACTGTAAACTGTCCCAATCAGCTACTTTTCGCGATCGATCCAAGGTATTGGCAAGTCGCTCGATCATATAAGTCAGTTTGAGTCGATACGGCTCCTGACGATAGCGAATTGACAACTCATCATAGATTTCTGGGAAGTGCGCTTTATCTTGTTCGAGCGATTCCAATAATTCGGGTAAGACATTACTCCAATGCAGCGATAGGCTCAGAGAGTTAGTCAATCCCCGCACGCATTTAATATACTTTTTGAGGACGATTCCCCGCTGATAACATGCGGTTTGCCAGGTAATTTTGGGCGTTACCGAAGGATTGCCATCCCGATCTGAGCCTACCCACGATCCAAACCGACAAAACCGATTGCTGGGGGGATTGAGATGGGGAAAAGACTGTTTGAGCGCGAGATTTAAGCGTTGGGATAGTTGGGGAATCGCATCGAATAACACCTCTTCAAAGTAGTGGAGCGTATAGTCTACTTCATCTAAAACTGTCGGTTTGAATTGATGCAGCTCATCCGTTCGCCACCACAGCAAAATTTCTTCTAGTAGTTGCCCTTCGAGTTCGGCAACCTCCCATGAAGATTCAATGCCCAACCGCGCCATTTCTTCCTCTGCACGATCGAGTTGTTCGAGGATTTTAGCCACTCGGCGCTGCTTGTCCCGAATTGTATGGCGGACGATTTCGGTAGGATGCGCGGTAAATACCAAGCCGATATCCAACTCATCAAAGAGGCGCTGTACCTGTTGAGGTGGTACTCCGGCTGCTTTGAGCATGGGAAATAGCGCCGTAAATGTCCCGCGTTCTTTTGGCGCGATGGTGGAAGCTTGCCAATTTTTTTCGAGCAGTCCAGCACCTAACGGCGGCACATTTTCAGGATGATGATGGGTGCCGGGATTTGGGAGAGGGACTGAATACTGAAGTGATAATTTCAGTGCTAATTTTTGTTCGCACTGTTCGTAATGTTGCTCGACAATATTAATCAGTTGAAAATACAGCGCGAAAGCGCGAGCAGCGCGGATCGCATCTTTGAGATCGAGCTTTTCGATCGTTTGGTGAACTTCTGAAGACAATGGCTCGGAGGTACTGCCATCCGACGCACACATCTCCCGCAATTGTTTGAGCAGAGTGACTAGTTCTTGACCGCAAGCATCTCGCAGTACTCGCTCCCACAAGTCTTCAATGACTTTGAGTCGATGGTTCAGGGACAAGTTGGATGGAGTAGAGACTAGCAATTCTGGTGCCGAGATGTGAGTTAGCGGATGCATATAACAATTGCTCGCGGGATGGACGTGGGGTGAAAAAACTACCCAAGGCAATGCTGCTAGCCCCACTCCAATGGCATGGCGACGGCAGTTGACCTCACGATGAAAATTTTTGGCTTCGCACTAGCATTGCGAACTATAGACTGCTGGCGATCTTGCTTGCTGGGCAAAGTCGCTCCTATTGTATCAAACATTTGGAGAAGACAATATCTAGCCCAGACTCTAAGCGTGCTACACGATCGGACTTACCTGCGGTATTTGTCACACTGCTGCCAATGCTAAATAAACTGCCTAGAACCAACAATCGCGCCTCATCAATAGAGGTCAGCGGCTGGATCGGTCGAGCCAGAATCTAGCCTTTCGCCATCGGTATCGGCAAAATGTAACACGGGCAATCGATCGCCCCGAAACATTTCTTCACTGGCTATTCCCAACTGTTCGAGAAAACTACCAGCAGCTCGAACGCTGACGATCGCACTCAACCAAGGGGCAGCAACGATACTAACCAATAACGATGGTGAAACTGCCGTACGTGACGACGATGACGATCCTGACATATTAGTAGTCATAAACTCTTAAAGTGCGCGAGGACAAACTGCTCTGAAGTCTGACAGGGTAATCAGATCTTTGAAGTTCGAGCCTTTACATCATAGTCGAGTTCCCGAATCTGTGCCTGTGACAATCGATACAACAAAGTAGGCAAGAGTTAGGGGATAGGGGATAGGGGGTAGGGAATAAGAGGTCTACTAACGGTTCGAGCCGATCGAGCGATCGCGAGATCCGGCAACATGGCTTCTAGACTGAAGAAACCGGACTCGTTCGCGTAGCGTCTCCCCTGGAGAATCGAACGGCAGATCCCCCTTGTCAGCCCCAAATTCGCTGGCTCGATCGATTAAATTTCAAAAAAACTCTTGGCAATGTTAATTGTGATGGGTAGTTGCGGGTAATTTAAGTAGGAGAGTAATTGAATGTTTACATACTTCGGATCGAAACTCGATCGAGGAGCGCTAACACAGTTTTTTCCGGAACTTTTCTACCCAGTTCCAGCGTACATTATCCCCCGTCTTGGCTACTTCTTCCTAGTGGCACATTCCAGGCTATGAGTAAAAAAATATATGCTTAATCGATTAAAAAATCTATTTCCTCAGCGAGGCAGTGGAGTGGCGATCGAACTTGGATCCGAACGGATCAATATTGCCCAACTCCAGAAAAAAGGTGCAGTTCTAACTCTCAAACAACTCTGCTTCGCGGAAGTTCCGGAAGGAATTTTTGAGGAAGGGCGAATTATCAATCCTCAAGAGTTAGGTGAGTTGATCCGAACGACATTAGCCGACAACAAAATCAAAGCAACTCACGTTAGCACCTCCGTGCCAATGCGAGAGTCGGTAATTAGATTGATTCCCTTACCCGCTGAATTAAACGATCGGGAAGTTCGCGATCTGATTCTCAACCACGAAGCAGCATTATATTTACCATATCCTCGCGAAGAAGTCGATATCGACTACCAAAAACTCGATTTAGTCACGGATGACGATGGGCTGGATAAAGTTCAAGTGATGCTGGCAGCCACCCGCAAAGAAGTCACTGATAGTTATATCGAAACCTTTCAATATGCTGGATTGTCAGTCAAAGTTCTGGAAATTAGTAGCTTCGCAGTGCTGAGAACGATCAAAGAACAACTGCGTCAATTTGCCCCTCAAGAAGCGGTAGTGCTGATCGATATCGAATTTGACTGTACCGA
>NZ_JANMZA010000467.1:0-6367 GCF_031382685.1 Chamaesiphon sp. OTE_8_metabat_110
ACGTTCTTTTGCTTCCAACTATTACGTCGCTGCATCTGAGCTTCTCGCTGTTGAACGGCTTGTCCAAACTCACTAATGATGGTCTGGACACTGGCCTGACCCAATTTAAGGTAGAGTCTACCTCCAGATAGGTATGCAAAATTAAAACTCATGTGACAGTCTGCGGTAAGCGTTAGCTGGTGGGAATTTCAGGTATGGCATTATCCTTGCTGTACCTACTCTACTGTTCCCCAACCAGAGTCGATAAAGCTCATCTCGATAAAAATTGATTAACTCACATCTTGCACCAGTACATGGCAACTGATAAAAATAGCCATAAAACTTACTGCTAAGTACTAAAACTATCCACTATCCACTAGTAACTATGTTTTGATGCAAGATGTGAGTTAAATTATGTTGGCATGGGGAGAATCGATCGCTAGAGCAGGTATTCCTGCTAGATCGAGAATCTGGGGAATTAAGTCTTCGCGCTTAACTGCCATCAGATGTACGCCTTGACAGAGTTGGCTCGCCATTTGTACCTGCTCGGCGGCAATTTTTATCCCTTCTTGCAACGGTTGTGACGATCGAGCCAATCGATCGATAATGTGCTGGGGGATCTCTACGCCGGGGACATTTCGATTGATAAATTCGGCATTTTTGGCAGACTTGAGCAGAAAAATACCTGCCAGCACGGGCTTTTGATAACCATTGGCAATTTGGTACATGAATTTCTCCAGCAGATCGAAATCAGAAATAAGCTGACTTTGGAAAAACTGCGCGCCAGCGGCGATTTTTTGCTCGAATCGTCGCTCTAAACCCGATTTACTTTTGCACTGGGGATCTACTGCCGCACCGACGAATAAGTCCACAGCCCCGTCTGGCAGGGGCTTGTCGTTGCCATCGAGACCGCGATTGAGGTTGCCGACGATCTTCAGAAGTCGGACGGCTTCTAGGTCGAATACGGCCTTGGCATCGGGATAGTCCCCCGCCTTAATCGGGTCGCCCGTCAACGCTAAAATATTCTGGATGCCCAAGGCATGAGCGCCGAGTAAATCGCCCTGAAGTCCAATCCGATTGCGATCGCGACAGGCAAATTGACACACGGGTTCGATCCCATGCCGCAGCAAAATTAATGATGCCGCAAATGGCGACATCCGCATCACCGCGCGACTCCCATCGGTGATGTTCACAGCATGAACGCGACCCTTCAAACAGTTCGCCATCTCCATCATGTGAGTGATATCACCACCTTTGGGAGGAGCGACTTCCGCTGTAATCAAGAACTCACCATTTGTCGCAGCTTGTCGAAAATCGTTCACGATCGCACCCGAGGACTACACCTTTTATCATACAGGGGATGGGGAATGGGGGATGGGGAATGGGTAAAGGGTAAAGGGTAATGCAACAATCTCCCCGTCTCCCCGTCTCCCATCTCCCATCTCCCATCTACCCTCTTCTAGAGAATCCTAGCGCTGCTTTCACATCTGCCAGGGTACGATCGGCGATCGTGGCGGCGCGATCTCTGCCATCTTTAAGGACGGATTCGAGATAGGTTTTATCGGTCATGACTTCTTGATACTTGGCTTGAATCGGGCGTAAATGTTCGATCGTGGCTTCGGTAAGCAGGGGTTTGAATTGACCCCAGCCCAAATCTTGACATTCGCTGGCGACTGCGGCTTTGGACTTGCCGGACATCAACATGTAGAGAGTTAATAAATTCCGACATTCGGGACGAGCGAGTGCTTCAAAAGTCAGACCGCGTTCGAGATCGGTTTTGCATTTTTTGATTTTTTTCTCAACTAGTTCGGGCGGATCTAATAAATTAATCCGACTCAGATCTGAGGGATCGGATTTGGACATCTTTTTGGTGCCATCGGTGAGGCTCATGACTCTCGCCCCATCTGTTTGAATGAGAGCGTGGGGTAACTTGAGAACGGGATCTTTTTTGGCAAATTGGTGATTGAATCTGGCAGCAATATCGCGAGTTAGTTCTAAATGTTGTTTTTGATCTTCGCCCACTGGGACTTCATCGGCTTGATAGAGCAGGATATCCGCTGCCATTAAAACTGGATAATCTAATAAGCCAACGTTGACATTTTCCCCTTGTTTAATTGCCTTTTCTTTGAATTGGATCATATCTTGCAACCAATTCAACGGTGTGAGACAATTGAGCAACCAAGTTAGCTCGCTATGAGCGGGAATATGCGACTGAATAAAGATACTAGCATGTTCGAGACTGATACCACAGGCTAGATAAAGAGCCGCGATCGTATAACTATTTTCAGCTAAAGTTTGCGGATCGTGAGGGGCGGTAATGGCATGAAGATCGACGACGCAAAAATAATTCTCATAGCGATCTTGATGTTCGACCCAATTGCGAATCGAGCCTAAATAATTGCCTAGATGTAAATTACCAGTCGGTTGGATGCCAGATAAAACACGTTTCTTGGTCATAAATAAATGGCTCTACCGAACTGCGGCGGCTTCGATTTGGTGCAAAGGTTTCTTATTATAGCAAAGGATCTCGGTTATCCAAAGCAGCGATCTTGGCAGTGGCTGACGATCGCGCTGTCCGGCGCAGCTAATTTCAACCCCATGACAGACTTAAGATAGCCTACTAGAGCATCATAGATCCGTTCGATCGCCTTCTGGGTCTCTCATCTCCCCAAAAAATAATCGTCCTAGAAAAGACATTTCCACAGATCGCAGCTCAAACAAAACCCCTGTAGTTTCACTGGCAGTAGCTTTTGAGGTTTGAGTGGGTAGTATCCCGATTTTGAGGAGGCTGCATGTAGTTATTATTTGTACAAGTTGAATTTAACTTTTGTGTACTGGCTTAGATCGAGCAAATACATACATAATATAGTATACTTAAGTTACAAGCTGGCTAAGGGTTAATTATAGTCATGCGATTCTCCTTCACAAAGGCTACGCTCATTGCAAGCCGCTCGGTACGAGTTAAATCCCAAGTTGGCTCGACCCGATCGTCAAGAAAGCTCTCTGCCGCGAACTAGGTCATATGGAAGGAGCAGATCTCGTTCGCGAAGCGTTTCTGAAAGAGAATCGAGCCATAGCAGTTAAATTAGGAATTAAACAAATGGAACTCTATCCCATTCCAATAGAAATAAAGATCGAACGCGATCTTTGTTATCTAATCTGCAATATTACTTCCCGAACATAATAACCCTCTTCAATCGCTCTCCAAAGCTAAAAATCGAATCCGATTTTGAGAACTCATCTCCAAAACAACTTTGAAGCTGTATTGTCCGATCGAACCCCAAAGATCGGAAATTTTTAGAGGAAAGGCGATGCAGCAAGGAGTTTGGATGATGTGGGCAGAGTGACAGAAGCGGAATAAAAGGCATCGTGCCAAGATCTGTGTAAAAAGCGATCGGCTCTTCCTCTAACCCTTAAGAGGAGTGCTTTTAAAGTTTTCTTGAACCGTCGATGGTGATTCAAGCTGTTATTTGTCCTATAAATTATTAGCTTTAATGATAAAACGTACTCTTGTCTCTCAGCCTCTAGAAAGCACTAAAACTCAACCTTTACCCTTTCAGAGAGCGGAAGAAATTGGTTCGCGAAAGTCAGGGCGCTCTTTGTTTTCCAATGTGGCGCTGTTGCTACTTAGTACTGCTCTATTAAGTTGGTCTATCCGCCTGATTCAATCTCAACTAACAACTATTAGCAGCGTTGATGCAGTTGTAAACGGTACGCTAACAGACATCCGGGCACCACAAGAAGGCGTAATTTCCAAAGTCGCAATCAAAACTGGTCAGTCTCTCAGCTCCGAGAAAGAGTTGTTTGTGCTCAAAGACCGACGAGCTAGCCAACTTCAAACTCAAGAGATTTCCAGTCGCTTGAATCAACAGGAAGCAGAGTTGGAACAGGCACAAGCACGTTTGCCGCGTAAAATGTTGCTGCTGAATGTCGTAAGTCGAGAGGCTGTAAACCAGCAAAAGCTGGCAGTCTCAGAGAATCAGCAAAGTCAAAACCAATTGTTGTCCGATATCGAAGGTGCCAAGTCGCGCTGCGAACTGGCAAAATTGAGCTACCAGCGCACAAAGTTTTTGAATTCACAAGGAGCGATCTCTCGCGCCAACCTTGATACAGCCGAGATCGAACTCAAACAGCGGAAAAGTGAAGTAAAAAGCTTACAGGCTAAACTGGCAACTTTACAGGTTAATGAGGATGCTGTTCGTGGCGGTTTGTCCTTATCCAGAACGCGAAGTAACTACGATCCCAGCATTCGGCTAGAGGAGTTGCAACTGCAAATTGCTGAAGAACGGCAAGGGATTCAAATCTTCAAAAGAAAGATTGCCGGAACTAAAGCAGAGCTGAGTCAGGCAAAAAAGGACTTTCAACGCAAGCAGGGTGCGACGATTAAAGCGCCAGCAGCAGGGGTAGTGTGGCGAGTAACTGCCCAACCTGGCAAGTTTGTGCAGCAAGGAGAATCACTAGGGCAAGTAGCGTCCTGCAAACAACGGTGGGTAGATGCTTGGGTAGATGAGCAGAAGGTGCAACTACTTCAAGTTGGCTCCCCAGCCGAGATTAAGCTCAATGGGATGGGTTCATCCGGTACGCTCAAAGGAAAAGTCTCGGTAATCCGTTCGGGGATCGGGCGATTAGCTGCTGGGGAAGATGTCGCGATCTCCATGCCGCCAAACTTACCGCGCCAAACACAAGTTCGGATCGATTTAGATGCAGGATCGGTTTCATCTGAGCCGAGTGAGAGCGGAAATCTTTGCCGGATCGGCTACACGGCACGAGTGACATTCCCGGTGCGAACCACGAGTTTGTTTGCAGGCTTATAATCTCTCATCAAATTGCGTTTTTTGCCATTTAATAGTGATGAATACTAAGCCTAAAAAAATTATTTCCCCTGTAGTTTGGTTGTTGTTTGCTACTAGTGCTGTTGTATTTATATCAACCTTGTTTATTAGTAACTGGACGAGTACAGGGCCAACATTTTTCTCGCCGCAGGAAGTCAACTCAACTGTCGATCGGGTAGTGCCAGCATTATTACAAGTTCCAGCTATCGATTGGGAGTTGCTACTCCCAATTGTTGCTGTTCTCTCACTTGGTATTTGTCTGAGATTTGTTCGAGCAACAAATGGGACTCGTCTGATTGTTAAGTCGATCGTCTTATTTTTAGCAGCACGGTATTTTATATGGAGGACAGTTGCTACCTTAAATTTTTCACATCCAGCCAGTACAGTTTTTTCTTTAACTATCTACAGTGTAGAAGTAATTTCTTTCTTTTCTTGTTGTCTGTACATGGTGCAAACAATCTGGTCAACCTCCCAGCAACGCAAGCTGGAGGCAGATCGGTACTCTCAAGCTGTTATTTATGGCGAATATCTGCCCTTGGTTGATGTACTGGTGCCAACTTATAATGAGCCAGATTATATCGTTCGCCGGACTGTAATTGGCTGTCAGGCAATGGAATATGACAATAAAACTATTTATATTCTCGATGATACTCGTCGCCCAAATATTAAAGCACTAGCACAGGAATTGGGTTGTGAATACATCACCCGACCGGATAATACCCATGCAAAGGCTGGCAACTTAAATAACGCACTAAAGTATGTTACTGGCGAATTAATTGTACCGATCGATGCTGATTTCGTACCTTTCAAAAACTTTTTAACTCGAACTGTTGGTTTTTTTCAAAATCCAGAAATCTCCCTCGTCCAAACTCCACAATACTTTTACAATTCGGACTATCACAGTCGCAATTTAGGGTTAGAAAATTTTCTACCCAACGATCTAGAGCATTTTTATGGATTACTGCAATCAAACCGCGATGCAGGCAATAGTGTAATTTGTTGTGGCAGTTCCTATGTCGTTCGGCGTAGTTGTCTCGATGCTGTTGGTGGCTACTATACTCGCTGCTGCGTTGAGGACTTTCAAACATCCTTGCGAATGTTAACACAGGGCTTTCGGCTGACTTACCTGAATGAAGTTCTGAGTACAGGAGAATCAACTCGAACCTATATAGATTTTATCGATCAGCGACTGCGATGGTTACAAGGAAATTTTCAGGTTTACTTCTGTGGCAAGGACATTCCAATTTGGTCGAAACTAAACTGGATTCAAAAAAGCTATAGCGTATCGCAATTAATCTATTGCTTTCAACCAGTATTACGAGCTGTTTTTCTACTAGCACCTTTGTGCAGTGCATACCTGGGAATATCACCTTTTATTGCCACCCTGCCTGAAATTCTCTACTACTTCTTGCCATTCTGGTTATTACATATTGTAGTTTATGGCTGGGCAACAGACTACCGAGTCTCCTACTTCTGGAACGAAGTGTATGAAACAATCTTTTGTTTTCCAGCACTCAGGCGATTGTGGCTGATCGTTCGTACTCCTTTTGCCAAAG
>NZ_JANMZA010000510.1:0-2615 GCF_031382685.1 Chamaesiphon sp. OTE_8_metabat_110
GGTTGAAGAATAAAACCCAACGCACTCAGCCAAAGTCCCTTTCATCCCTTAGTCCCAGTAGAGGCTTGAGCTTTAGTAGGGTGGGCACTGCCCACCATCTAGGTTTCAGGCAGAATCTATTTTATAAATAATTGCACCTACCTACTTAATTATTAATTATTAATTATTGAAATTAGGCTTTCATTCCCACTTTAGTTGCCGATCTTTGCAAGTTGCGGGGGTCGAGCGCATCGCGCAAACCGTCACCGAGCAGATTGAACGAGAGGACTGTGAGAATGATTAGTAATGCTGGCGGCCAAATCAACCAAGGTTGGAAAATCAGAATCGAAGTATTAGTGGCTACCGAAAGTAAATTTCCCCACGATGGATCTGGCGGCTGAATCCCTAATCCAATCAAACTCAATACCGATTCAGAGACGATAAAACTGGGAATCGCCAGAGTTGCCGAAATAATCGTGTAAGTCGCCGTCTGGGGAATCACATGGCGGAGGATAATATACAACGGTTTGGCACCCATCGCTCGGGCGGCTTGGACGAATTCGCGTTCTTTGATCGATAATACTTGACCGCGAATCACTCGCGCTAGTCCCGCCCAACTAATAAATGAAGTAATAATAATAATCAGTAAAAAGCGTTGCGAACTGCTGACGCGATCGGGTAATACTGAAGCTAGGGCAACTAATAAATATAGACTCGGCAACGTCATTAAAACTTCCGCCACCCGCATGATAATCGCATCGATCCAGCCGCCAAAATAGCCCGCAATCCCGCCTAAAACCAACCCGATCGGGAAAGATATCAACACGCCAATCAGACCGATAAACAGGCTGATTCTACCCCCATAGACGAGCCGACTGAATTGATCGCGACCCTGTTCGTCGGTACCCAATAAGTTTAATTTACCCGGCCCACTAGTGCCAAATAAGTGCCAATCACAGGGAATCCCTGGGAAAATTGTCAGCTCTTGAGCATCGGCTTTAGTCTTGACAACTGGGGCTTTACCCTTGATTTTCTGACTATTAGCCGGATCGAATTTGGGAATGAGCGGAATGCTAATCGGCAAGATCTTGTAGCTAGCACCGCGCACGAATAAGTTAATCGGCGATGGTTTGGTTTGGTCTACTTTGAGAAAGCGATCGCCTGTATTGATATCGGTTTGCCCCTGAGTCGTCGGATAAACATGCGGCCCAATCCAGCTACCCCGCGCATCTGTCCAATGAATCGCAGTTGGTGGTAACAGCGATCCATCACCCTGGGAGACATAAGGATCGTATGGAGCCACAAACTCAGCGACGATGACCGATAGATACATCACAATCAGCGCGATCGCACCCGCTCTTGCCAATCCATTTTGTTTTAATTGTTGCCACCAATTCATAAGTCTGAGGGGTAGAGGTTAACGGCAGTGGATTGTGCCTACACCCACATTAGTCTAGATTTTACCCGTTAGCATAGCTACCCCGTTGCGGCATCACCCGATTCAGACTCTTTAACTTAATTTGCTGTGAGCCTAACTCTAAATAACAGCACCGTTGACACCACAGCACAACAGGCTGAAAATTCAAAAGCGATGGTAGCTCCAGCATTTTCATAAAGCCAACCGAAAATAATTGAAGCAGGTAGTAACATCATCCCGCTTGCCAGATTAAACCAGCCGTAAGCTGTACCCAGCATTGCCGATGGAGCTAAATCTGCGACTAGAGCTTTTTCTACGCCCTCTGTAGCCGCTAGAAATAGACCGTAAAAGGCAAACAAACCAAAGAGTAAGATTGGATTTTCAGGCGGTAAAAATCCCAAGCTTAAATAGAACAATCCATAGGCTAGCCAACCAGCAGCGATCGATCTTATCCTGCCAAATCTGTCCGATAATGCCGATAATGGCGCACCAAATATCATCGCAATTGCTGAAATAGTCGCCCAGGCGAGGGGTACTTGAGACTCTGGTAAACCTAATTCTCTGGCTCGGAGTAATAGAAACATATTGGAAGAATTACCCAGCGTAAACACCACTACAGCCAATAGATAACGCTTGAACTCGATCGGTAAATTGTGAAAATTCCAGCTAAATTTACCACGATGAACCTCAGCCAGCGCATTTTTCGGCTCTCTAATTAGAAGTGACATCCCCAGACACAAAACGGCGGGAACGATCGAAATCACAAACAAATCCCGAACTTTGAATCCATAACCCAGCAGTACGGCAGCTAAAATCGGCCCTAACACCGCACCAGCATTATCCATCGATCGATGTAACCCAAATGCCAAACCCCGTCGCTCTGGGGGGACGCTAGCGGCTAGGAGCGCGTCACGGGGCGAACTTCGCAAGCCTTTCCCCACCCTGTCGAGTATTCTAATTCCCAACAATCCCACCCAGCTACTCGCGATCGCTATCAGTGGACGACTAAACCCTGCTAAACCATAGCCCCAAACGATCCAAGGCTTGACACGATGAGTTTTATCGACTAATACTCCCGATACTAGCTTCAAAATACTGCTAGTCGCTTCAGCAGCCCCTTCAATTAGCCCCAAAGCTTTCGGCCCAGACATCAAAACTGAGGATAGATACAAGGGGATGAGTGGATACAGCAGATCGCTGGCGGTATCGTTGAGCAGGC
>NZ_JANMZA010000604.1:0-5654 GCF_031382685.1 Chamaesiphon sp. OTE_8_metabat_110
CCGCCAGACAGATCCGCCAATCAGCTAAAATATCGATCTGACTCAAATTCCGCAGTCTATCGAGTGAGATGAGTACAGAAGATACAAAACTTTGCTCGGAATCATTCATAGTTTCGCTAAAATCTTAGATATTTAAAAAAAGTCATTAATATCGATCGTGGGAGTGTCAGGATTCAAATACTACCCGGTTTGAGATGAGAGATTTCCAGTAGAGGATAGTATAAATATTTACAGTGGTAGAGCTAGTCTCAAAATTCAGCTAGTGGACGATACCAACTTTTCACAACCTTTTTAAAGCTGCCAACTTTTAACTAAACCCCATGTCTGGAAATTATCAAAGTCGAGTCTTCACTTTTATTAATAAACGTACCAACGAGTTAAAAAATAACTGTGCCAAGGGTTGGCGACATATCAAAGTGGCAGTAGTTTGGAGCGGTCAAGTCTTACTATATCCCATCCAATTACTGGCACAGACAGCTAAAATATTTCAACCCGAACTTCCTGCACCGCCGCAGCGGCGATCGCTGCCATTCCAGCCAGTACCCGATATTAACATCGAACAGGCACTGGATTTAGTTGCTGAGAGTGGCTATCCGATTGAGATTGCATTACCCACAGCTTTAGCAATCAAGCAGCAGTCTTCGATCGATCGACGAAAGGTAAATCTAACTACAGCCGCAATAACGATCGCCGATGAAGATTACCTTCCTGAAGAGTGGGATTGGGACGAGCGTAGCCTTCATAAATCTCATCAAGTTACCCGTAACAAGCCCATCGTCAGGGGATTGAGTTCGTTACTAATCGATCGACAATTAGTTCTAGTCACTACCGAAAACGAACTCCTCGATATTCTGACGCTCACTCAACAACAAGAAATTCGGCGCCGGATTGGGATGGATTTGGCAATCGATTGGCACCAATGGCATCATCAGCAATTGTCAACCGATCGTACCGATAAGCAACTTGCCACAGCAAAAAAATCTTTACTTCTAGATGGTAGTCCGATCGAGCAAAAATTACTAGCCGATCGAGATAATATCTCGCCAAATCTATCAGAGCGGTTACAAAATTGGTGGCGAGATTTAACTATTAAACCCTCAATGGAGATATCCAATTCATTAGCGCAGTTAGAACTAACTGAGCCAGACTTAGCCCCACAGTTGGCACCGAGCAGTTACTCTTTCACACCACAACCACCACGTAGCTCCAGATTTTTAGATTTACCACAATTACCGCCATTTATTGAGGAGGCACTTACACCCCAGCGCCATCGACCCGTTTTAGAAACTATTGCTCAACTTCAACCAAATTGGCTCAAGCAGTGGTGGAGTTACTATCGAGAATATTGGTATATTCCCAACAAAAGCGATCTAGAAATCATTCACCAGCCCTCAGAATTCCAACTAACACCAGTGGTACGGCAAAGCGATCTCAAAATTGAGACTGTGAGAAAAACTAAATTTAGAGCCACATCTAAACATCAGAGTTTACTCGGTCGAGGTGCGGGTCAATTATCAAATCAAAACTACCACAATCTCGAATATCAGCCAGACTGGATCGAAGTAACTTCAGAACCGATCGGCTACAAAACATCCTTGCTTGCTAAATTATTAGTTTGGCTCGATCGCATCATGCTAAACATTGAAAACTGGCTGATTGAGATCTGGCGGTTGATAACCGATCGAACTATTAAAGATTGAGATAAATTTTTAGATGTTTTTGGTGCGTTACCCTACGGGATAACACACTCTACCAGATGCTGATAAATAACGATCGAATGCTATTACTGCATCGATCGCCACAGATCGTAGCCCCTATGCTAGTATCCTGATAATTAGTACCTGCTAACTAAATGACACATATGGACTGGCAAGAGATTTCTGGGGGAGTGACTGCACCGAGAGGCTTCAGAGCAGCGGGGATTACAGCGGGGCTGAAAGCTTCTGGGTTGCCAGATCTAGCGCTGATTTTATCAGACGTAGATGCGATCGCGGCTGGAGTCTTCACCACCAGTCAGGTACGCGCCGCCTGTGTCGAATATTGTCGCCAACAACTTGCCATCAAACCCAGCGCGCGGGCGATCTTGTGCAATTCGGGACAGGCTAATGCCGCCACGGGTGAAGCTGGCTGGGAAGATGCGATCGCCAGTGCGAACGCGCTCGCTAGTGCCCTCAATATCGCCCCAGAAGCGATCTTACTCGCCTCAACTGGGGTAATCGGTCAACGCATCAAAATGGATGCCTTAGTCGCCGGAATTCCGACCTTAGTCGCTGCGGCTAGTCATGAGGGTGGTGGTGCCGCTGCTAAAGCAATTATGACCACCGATTTGGTGAGTAAATCGATCGCATTAGAAACCACAATTGGCGATCGTCCAGTTAGAATTGGCGGGATGGCAAAAGGTTCGGGGATGATCCATCCCAACATGGCAACCCTACTCGCTTTTGTGACTTGTGATGCTGCCGTATCGACCACATTATGGCAACAAATGTTAAGTCGGGCTGCCGATCGCAGTTTCAATCAAATTACTGTCGATGGCGATACTAGCACCAATGACACCCTGATTGCCCTAGCAAATGGCGAATCTCGCACGCCCGCGATCGTCCAACCCGGTGCCGAAGCTGATAAATTGGAAGCCATGCTCACCGCTGTTTGTCAATATCTTGCCAAATCGATCGCGCGGGATGGTGAAGGTGCCACCTGTCTGATTGAAGTCCGGGTATCGGGGACGACAACCGATCGCGATGCACGACAAATCGCCCGTGAAATTGCCGGATCTTCCATTCTCAAAGCTGCAATTTTTGGGCGCGATCCCAATTGGGGTAGGATTGCGATGGCTGCGGGCAAAGCTGGCGTCCCCTTCGACCAAAATAATTTGGCAGTACAGTTAGGCGAGATCCAATTGATGGCAAATGGACAACCTTTGACATTCGATCGAATAGCTGCTAGTAATTACCTCAAGGCTGCCAGTCAAGGCGAATACCTCAAAACCGATACAGTCCTCATCTCAGTCACCGTCGGCAATGGTAGCGGCAATGGCATCGCTTGGGGCTGCGATCTCAGTTATGACTATGTGAAAATCAATGCTGAATATACGACCTAATCGCCTAATTTACGGCACTGCTACTAACTCGATCGATCGCGAGTACGATCGTACTCGCGATCGATTTTCCTGCGATCGACACCCCGAATAGGATCGATCGCCGCGAGATCGAATAGTCACATCGGCTCTCCTGCTATTTTGGGGAAATAGCTTACTTAAATACCAATCGTTGGCGTAGCCTACCGAAGGTAATCGTGCCATCAAAACCCCTTTACCCCTTTCAATAAGTCTTGCTTATCACCATAACTGCTGGAGATCCGTCAGATCTAATTTATTAACATACTATATGTTCGATTCTCTATCGGAGAAGCTGCACAAAAAATTAAAATCCACAGATAAAAAAACAATGATTACCGCTGGCGCGATCGGTGCTGCGATCGCGGTAAGTGGATGTATTGGAGCTTACTATGCACCATACTTGACAGTTAATAGTATCAAAAATGCTGCCGAAAATCGGAATGCTGATGCTTTATCGCAATCGATTAACTTTCCAGAACTAAAGACAAATATCAAAGCAAGTATTAAAGCTAAAATATTGAAGCAAATCGCTGAAGACAGCACACAATCGCCACAAGCAACCGCAGAATTAGTAGAAAAAACTATAAATCCAATCGTAGATAAATTAGTGACGCCCGAAGGAATCGAACGAATCATGTTCGATAAAATTCCTGAAGCCAGAATCGATCTAACTCAGCTTAATAAAGATCTGGCAAAATCGAATATTACAATGGGCTATGAATCATTCGATCGCTTTGTCGTCCACATTACCGATAAAGTTAACCGTTCTAAAGATGTCAGTCTTGTCTTAAAACGCGATGGATTAGCATGGAAACTATCGGCGATCGATATTTCTAAAGTGTAAATTGGTGAATAGTAAATAGTGAATAGTGAATAGTGAATAGTTGATAGTAGGGTGGGCACTTCCCACCATATAGGTTTTAGACATTATCTATCTGATAAATATTTGCACCCACCTACTTGATTAATAATTATCAATTATCAATTATCAATTATCAATTATCAATTATCAATTATCAATTATCAATTAATCCGATAGCTTTAACCTGAGATGAACCAGATCTTCGAGAACTTGGCGAATATATTGCTCGACTTGCTGCTGACGATCGGACAAATCTTTTAGTTGCTGATACCTAGCAATTGCCTGACTCACGCCCAAAATCTCGGTCATCTCACAAGCTCGCGTCCACAGTTGTCCGTGTTCGTCCAATCCACACAACCGATAGCCAGCTTGAGGATCGATCGTCGCTAAACCGATCGCTTCCACAGTCACATAAGGCGTCGGGATCGCTTGCCCTGTAGCATTTCGCTGAAAAGTCCGCGACTCCAACCACCCCGCTAAAATTGGCCCATCGCTAGTAATCTTGACACGATCGCGCTCGATTTGCTCCAACTCCTGCTGCCATTGCGTCACCATTTTATAAATTTCTTGCAGCATGTGTGCTGCCAAAATTGGGTTGGCATCTTGCCGAAGCTGACTAAATTTGGGAACCTGGATGGTAGTTGGTGGAGTATTCAAGTCTAAATTACGCTCTATGGATATGGACATCTCAAATCGCTGGCTGGTTGACAGGTGCAAAATACATGCTCTCGTCAGGCGGCGTCAGGTTACAGACGAAAGCTAAAAATCGGTAAGTTATCTATCAATCGATCGCGTAAACTCAGATTATATTCGCCCCCACGATTCAAAGTCGATCGCCAAGTGCCTACTGGTCGCTCTAAAGTTGAAGTACAGAAGATTTGAATGGATAACAGCATAACTCAATCGCGACAACAACCGATCTTAGTCACAGGTGCAGCACGTTCTGGCAAGAGTGAATGGGCGGAGACGCTAGCAAGGCAAACTACCAAAGCTGTTACCTATATTGCCACAGCAACTGTCGATCCTGACGATCGCGAATGGCAAGCTCGGATCGATCGTCATCAGCAGCGGCGTCCACATACATGGCAGACGAAGATGGCGGTGGTAGACTTGGCACAGACGATCGAGTCGGCGCTAGCGGACGACTTTCTACTCGTCGATTCCCTCGGTACCTGGGTGGCAAATTTGCTCGATCGATCGAACGCGGAGTGGGAAAATTTGACGCGGGAATTATTGGCTGTATCGGCTGATAGTTTAGCGACGATCGTCATGGTAGCCGAAGAAACTGGTTGGGGCGTAGTACCCGCCTATCCCAGCGGACGGTTATTTCGCGATCGCTTGGGCATGTTAACTCGTCAATTTGGCGCGATTTCTAACCCAGTTTATTTGGTCACGGGCGGTCACGTTTTAAATTTATCTCAATTAGGTCATAAATTGGTAGTTACCAGCTCCGAGGATTGACAAAACCCGATCGGCACTTTTCGCTCCCATCCCGAAATCCTGTTAAAATAAGAGCAGCATCGAGATCGATATCTCCGACATCATCGCTCCCAGACACCAGTTCATGCCAACATCAATCCTCGTTGAAAAGAAAAAACTTGCCAAACCGCCGCTAGATATTCACCTTCTAGGCGATCGAGTATTGCGGCAGCCAGCCAAACGCATCGCGAGCGT
>NZ_JANMZA010000614.1:0-1861 GCF_031382685.1 Chamaesiphon sp. OTE_8_metabat_110
CAACCTGTTTGAACTGATGGCAACACCGCAATGGTATTCGACCAGAGTGACAAGTCTTTAGTTGCTAGAAATCGATGCCGATCGAGAAATGATTGAAATCGGGCTATACCAGCTTCAGATACACTTAATGCTCGATCGATCTCCCGTTGTGAATTAGTCGTCACGGTGTCGCTCTGAGAACGCCCGATCAGACTAGCAGCGACAATAATCATCACTAAACCCATGCCTAAAGCTAGGGGGGTAGCAAAGCCAGCTTCAGGACGATCGTGGGTTGACTTTTGAATTTTTACTAAAAAATATTTCACGATTATTACTAAATTTTGCTGACGATAATTAGATCGATCGAACTTGTTGATAATCTTAAACTCGATAACTGAAATCGCCACTTTATGACTGCAATTTCTCACAGTCACGAGTAGTAAGATCGTAACTACCGAGCCGAATGATCCCGAGCGGTGCTGAGACAGTCAAGCAACGATAATTAGCTGTATTTTTAACTTGCAATAGGATCGATTTATTATCGGTAGTATTGCCACGCATCCCATAATCGATATCGCCAGTACCTGTATAGTCAAGCTTAATTTCATCTGGTAAAGTCCGATCTCCCGATAACAAACACCCTTGTTGTCCGAGAATTTTGCCAGCGGCTTTATCTAACGTCAGCGTACAAGTGCGATTGCTGCGGATTGCCTCTCTTTGGGCTTCTTGGAGACTCGCTACCACCATATCGGTAGCTTGGGATAGCTTGGCACGGTGTAGCGCGGCGATCGCACTTGGAATCGCGATCGCCACTAAAATGCCCACGATCGCGAGTACAATTAGGGACTCAGCTAGTGTAAAACCGAGATCCCTACTGACACTGGAACGCTGCATCAGGAATGACCTCTGTATATAAATGGAGAATTGGCTGCTCTAAATTTCCCCCAGTGGTGGGAGTGACGGTATATTGAATCCCAAGAATCTTGGCGTCGGGATTTTCTGAGGTGGCGGGAATGCTCAGCTTGCGGGCAATTTGAAAGGTTTTGCCCGTCTGACTGGTTGCGACTAGTAAAGCTAAATTGTAGTCAACAATGCCAGTAACATCGCCGCCAGCCAGTCTATCTCTGACTAAATCGGCAAATCCGAGATCGGCACTCAGGGGACGACAGCGGGGACGCTGGGCACCAAATGGGAGCTGGCTGATGGCGATTTGCGCCCGCATCTGCTCGATGTCTGCTTGTACCCAGCGGTTGGCTTCGGATACTTGTAAAGCTTTTGCCTTGAGTAACATCGCTACCACCATTCCTTGCATCGCGACGGCGACAAAGGTGGTAGTCAATAAAATTGCTACTAATACTTCTGAGAGGGTAAACCCAGCTTCAGGCGTCACACAGCGGTTAATTAGCCGCCATTGAGATCGAGGGTGAAATGGAACGAGTCGCTGGGGCTGGATTGTGTACATTAAATTGACAGCCAGATACCCCCAGCGGGGGATCTAGGAACCTAGAATTTGTTGAGGTTGATACCTGCATCCTTAGCCATTGCTGCCAAACTTTTGATTTCTAAAGTTTTGATTGCTTTTGTCGAGAGTTTTAATCGGACGAAACGATTTCCCTCTGCCCACCACACTCTTTTCCACTGCAAGTTAACTTGCTGTAGTTTTTTGGTGCGGTTGTGAGCGTGAGAGACTGCCATCCCATTGTTGGCTCTTTTACCTGTCAGTTGACATACGCGAGACATAAAAACCTCCTACTCGATTGCTGTTCGTAAAATGATGATACAGCCTCTCATTGTAGCTAATTTTCGGACGGATACGAAACTGAATATTTACTGGTCTAGAGCAATTGACTACGGATGTAGGTCTATTGGTGTCAATCCTACC
>NZ_JANMZA010000636.1:0-3191 GCF_031382685.1 Chamaesiphon sp. OTE_8_metabat_110
TTCCCGAACTCGGAGGTGAAACGCTCGCACGGCGACGATAGTTGGGGGGTTGCCCCCTGTCAAAATAGCTCGCTGCCAAGCTTAATCTTAAACATCAAGAAGCTCTTAACTTTACGGTTAAGAGCTTGTTTGTTTTTGTTTTTGTTTTTTGTTCCTCGATTTAATCATCATTGAGATTGATCTTAGTGGCATGAAGTAGCCCACTAAGGTAAAATCGATCCAATCATCACTGAATATTCCCGTACTAAATATGAGTTATAGAATCGACAGTCGTGCCTATGCTCAGACTTATGGGCCGACCACAGGGGATCGAGTCCGACTTGCCGATACAGAACTGCTCATCGAAATAGAGCGCGACTTCACTACTTATGGTGATGAGGTTAAATTTGGTGGTGGTAAAGTAATTCGGGATGGGATGGGACAATCGCCGATTTCTAATGCCGATGGTGCGGTAGATCTTGTAATTACTAATGCAGTGGTTCTGGACTGGTGGGGGATTGTGAAGGCGGATGTCGGAATTAAGGATGGGAAAATTTACAAGGTAGGGAAGGCGGGGAATCCTTGTATTCAGGATGATGTTGATATTATTATCGGCCCAGGTACCGAAATTATCGCTGGGGAGGGGTCTATTTTGACGGCGGGGGGCATCGATACTCATATCCATTTTATCTGTCCTCAACAGATTGAAGTGGCGATCGCATCTGGAATTACCACGATGATTGGTGGTGGAACGGGGCCAGCAGCCGGGACTCATGCGACGACTTGTACGCCTGGTGTCTGGAATATGCACCGGATGTTACAGGCAGCGGATGCGTTCCCGATGAATATTGGTTTGTTGGGGAAGGGGAATAGCTCTCAACCGCAGGGTTTGGTCGAGCAGGTCGAAGCAGGTGCGATCGGGTTAAAATTGCATGAAGATTGGGGGACTACGCCAGCGACGATCGATACTTGTTTGAATGTGGCAGACGAGTATGATGTTCAGGTGGCAATTCACACCGATACGCTCAATGAAGCGGGATTTGTGGAAACGACGATTGCGGCTTTTAAAGGGCGGACGATCCATACTTATCATACTGAAGGGGCGGGTGGCGGACACGCACCAGATATCATTCGAGTTTGTGGGGAGGCAAATGTATTGCCTTCTTCGACTAATCCTACTCGTCCTTATACTATGAATACTCTGGACGAACATTTGGATATGTTAATGGTGTGTCACCATCTCAGTCCGAGTATTCCTGAAGATGTTGCTTTTGCTGAGTCTAGAATTAGAAGAGAAACGATCGCGGCTGAAGATATTCTCCACGATTTAGGTGCATTTAGTATGATTTCTTCTGATTCTCAAGCGATGGGGAGAATTGGGGAAACAATTATTCGGACTTGGCAAACCGCTCACAAAATGAAAGTGCAACGCGGTGGGTTGGCACAAGATAGTCAACCAGCCGATAATTTACGTGCCAAACGTTATATTGCTAAATATACAATCAATCCCGCAATTACGCATGGGATTAGTAATTATGTGGGTTCGATCGAGTCTGGTAAAATTGCCGATTTGTGCTTATGGAAACCTGCTTTTTTTGGTGTTAAACCAGAAACAGTAATTAAAGGTGGACTAATTGCCTGGGCGCAGATGGGCGATGCCAATGCAAGTATTCCTACGCCGCAGCCAGTACATATGCGACCGATGTTTGGCAGTTATGGTGGTGCGAGAACTAATACGGCTTTTACCTTTATGTCTCAGCTCGCGATCGAGCGTGATTTACCGCAGCAATTACAGTTACAAAAACAGGTGCTAGCTGTATCGGGGACGCGTCAGATTAGCAAGCGGGATATGAAGTTAAATGATGCGTTGCCTCAGATCGATGTTAATCCTGAGACTTATGAGGTGAGAGCTGATGGTGAATTGCTTACTTGTGAGCCTGCAACTGTTTTGCCGATGGCACAGCGTTATTTCTTGTTTTAGACATATTTTTATGTATATCGATATCTTGCTGCCCAGTTATCATAACGAATCATGCGTGTCAAAGAATTAAAACTCCATAATTTTCGCGGGATTAAAGATCTGCCTTTAGTGTTTAATCCAGATCGTAATGGGGAGCATCCCACTTTTTATTTTCCCCAAGGACATAAACCTTATGTACTATTATGAGGGTTAAGGAATTTGTCAAAAATAGCAGCAGAATGACTCCGATCTTGAGATAATAATGTGAAACTACTCACACCCGTTCGTCAAATCTCGTTCTAAAACTGCCGTATTTAATCCAATACTGCTTGACCTGATGGTGGGGTGTATGTAGACTAGCAGTTGCTTGATATAAGACAACTTGACAGCGAGCGCCGATCCAAATTTTGCCGATCGATTCTACCGAAATTAACGTGCCACCGAGGGATTCAATACAGTCGGTAAATCGCTCGATCGTACTATAATCGACTGTTTCAAAGATAAAAAAATTACCTGAAGAAATCAAGTGTCGGCTCCGCACCCAGCATTGCATTTTCTTCTCGGCTTCTGGTGGTAACATAGCTGTGGCAGATAATGAATTCCGATCGAACATATCAATCGGACAAAAACCGATTTCAATCTATTTAAATATAACTAATCGATCCTAATTTCATCTGCAAAGCTGGTCACTTTTTCAAACTTCAGCATCCCAAATGCCGAACCCCAGACTTTTTCATGGGTCTGAGTATCCATGCCTTTATCGAGACTCACCCAGGTACGTTCGCCAATTTCAACGTCGCTAATTAGGTAAGTCATCTTGCCATTACGCTCGATAAAACATTGATTTCCCGGCTCGACTTTGCCGCGAAAAATATCGCCATCTCGACTAAAAATCATCGAGCAATTGCAGCGACGTTCGAGACAATCGTGGGTAATAGTATCTAAAATTTCCCGTTCTCGTGCCGCACCAGCGTAGAGCATCGGATCTTTGAGACTATAGTTTTCAATATAGGCATCCTCGCCGCGAACGACTAATTTATGGACGCCCTGACGATAGGGACTCCATAGATCGTAATCATAAACTTGTTCGGAATAAAACCCGATCGCGTTGAAAAATTCAAATGGTAACGGTCGAAAAAAGATCCGAATATGCGCGTAATGCTGCGGCTCTAAAGTTGATTGGTGGTGATTGCTAAATTCACCAGCCATCCACTGCGCTAATAAAATCGAATCACTCATAAAAACTGCTAGT
>NZ_JANMZA010000660.1:0-9897 GCF_031382685.1 Chamaesiphon sp. OTE_8_metabat_110
GGTTCTTTCGTAAAGTACTCCAGCACGCGCCGAGGATCGAAAAACCACCCATTTTTTTGTTGGGCATAAAACATATTATTGCCGTCCACAAAGATGGAAAGACGGTTAGCAGCAGAAAACATTATAAATAGTACCTAGTTATTGTTATAAGTTAAATTAAAATGCCCTCGCCAGCAGTCGATCGTGCCGAGCGAAGCCAAGGTATGTAAATCTAGATCTGAGTAATTTGCACAAAGCCCAATTAGGTTGGCACAAAGATCTAAGGTCGGGATTTACCCAACCCGAGACCCACACACAATCTCCAGATCCGGTCAAGGTTGCTAAATTTAGCTAGTTAATTTTAAAGATATAGAATTTAACGATTAGACTGTATACCACTTAGACGGCTGGCTCGAAAGTAAAGTAACCATCGAACAGTCGGCTAACAAGGGGAGATCGAGGATTTTAAGTTTGCCTCAACTTTATCGATAAAGATCGAACAATTAGCATAATAATTTAGAAGAATAATGTATATATGAGTCCTATCTTACCAAACTTCGACTATTTCAGCGAACGTTCTTTTAATACCCAAAATATTCCGTAAATTTACCGATCGCGAGAGATTGTGCTGGCAACTGAAAATCGATCTTCAGTATTATCGCGATGATATCTCGATTTGGCTACTTATTACCGTGAGGTAGCGAGATTTGCAGATTTCAACAAACAGTCGATTGCTAGTCAAAATTTGGGCAATATAAGCAAGAGTATTCGCACAAAATCATCCAGCTTGCCGTATGGTAAATTCCCGTCATTTTCCGGCACCACCGCCACCAGCACCCAGCCTCTCAACTAATTTTCCGCCACCACCACCGGGCATCTCAACGCCAGTTGCGACCGCTGCCAGCTATAAGTTACCGCCAGGACAGCCCAGTATTGGGGCTTTGGTGGCCGAAGCTTTTGAGGCGGGTTTTTCTGACGTACATGTTGGTGTTGGTGAAATCCCCCGATTTCGCAATCGCGGTGAGATCGAGACGACTAATTATCCAGAAACCGATCTGCCTACCTTCATGTCTTGGCTGCATGAAGTGTTAAGCGAAGCAGAAATTAACACATTTAAGAATAATCTAGACTTTGATGGTGCTACCCAGTATGAATTTGCGCGGGTGCGGATCAATGTTTTTGATTCGCTTTATGGTTATGCGATGGTGATGCGACTGATTCCGATGCAGATTGCGACGATCGAAGAATTGCGGCTGCCGCCAGTATTTCGCGATGTCTGCCATTATCATAAGGGCTTAATTCTCGTCACTGGGCCGACAGGTTCGGGTAAATCGACATCGATGGCGGCGATGGTCGATTATATGAACAAGGAAATGCCGCGCCATATTATCACGATCGAAGACCCGATCGAGTTTATTCATAAGAGCAAACGCGCACTTATCAAGCATCGCGAAGTCGGTGCCAATACGCGAATGTTCGACACTGCCCTCAAAGCAGCTCTCCGGGAAGATCCCGACGTGATTTTGGTTGGAGAAATGCGCGATCGTGAGACGGTCAATACCGCACTCAAAGCCGCTCAAACCGGGCACTTAGTCATCGGTACCCTGCATACCAACAGCGCGATTAAAACCATCGAGCGGGTACTCAATCTCTTTAAACCCGAAGAACAAGCCGTCATGCGAGTCTCGTTAGCCGAATCACTAGTTGCGGTCATTTCCCAAGGTTTGTGCCGCACGACCGATGGTAAACGCGCCGCCTATCACGATATCTTGATCAATACCGAAACCGTCAAAGACTACGTTCGCGACGGTAAATATGACGATATCGCTCCCCTCATGACCGATGGTGAATTCGACGGGATGATCACCATGAACAAATCCCTCTTCGCGCTCTACCAAGAAGGTCGCATCACTGAAGAAACCGCCCTCGAACTCTCACCCACACCCAACGAGATGGCAATGATGCTACGCGGCAAAATCTAAATCCGAGATTTTACCCATTACCCCTTACCCCTCACCCATTACCCCTTACCTATTACCCCTTACCCTACCTAGATATCGGGAACACAAAACTTAATTAAAGGTCAATGGATACTGTCAGTGTCAATAACTTTAGTTAGGTTTTATCTCCATGTCTAGATCTATCATTCAAAAATCGATCGCGGCAACTCTGGGTGCGGCGGTTGTTTCCACAGGTCTGTTTGTCAGTATTTCTAGCTACGCGCAAAGCGGTACGCCTGGAACGATGACTCCTAGCCCCGCAGCTACCCCTAGCACTACTACCCCTGGTGGCATGTCTAATCCTGGCACAGCACCTGCTTCAGCGACTCCTGCTGCTGGCAAAACGATCGTCAGCATTGCTGCTGGTAACAAGAATTTCACCACCTTAGTTACAGCTCTCAAAGCCGCAGATTTAGTAGAAACTCTATCTGGTGAAGGCCCTTACACAGTATT
This sequence comes from Chamaesiphon sp. OTE_8_metabat_110, assembly GCF_031382685.1. Taxonomy (NCBI): domain Bacteria; kingdom Bacillati; phylum Cyanobacteriota; class Cyanophyceae; order Gomontiellales; family Chamaesiphonaceae; genus Chamaesiphon; species Chamaesiphon sp. OTE_8_metabat_110. The sequence goes on from NZ_JANMZA010000660.1 coordinate 2,433, forward strand.
TGCACCAACAAATGCTGCTTTTGCCAAACTACCTAAAGCGACTCTTGCCAATCTGCTCAAACCAGCGAACAAAGAGCAACTCAAAAAAGTCCTTACCTACCATGTCGTTTCTGGTACGGTAACTTCCAAGCAGCTCAAATCCGGCCCGGTTGCCACAGTGCAAGGTGGTAATGTCACTGTTAAAATCAGTGGCAAAAAGGTAAAGATAAATAACGCTAATGTCGTCCTTGCTGATGTCAAAGGTAGTAACGGCGTCATTCATGCGATCGATACCGTCCTGATCCCCGCAAAATAGTTACATCTGACTCACGATTTGCCGATCGATAGCAGCTAATTGGGGTGGGCACCGCTCACCCCAATTAGCTGTTGCTCCTACTACTGACGATTTAATAAGTCCTACCTAAACATTTAGTGACATCACACTACTATCGTGCCCGATCGACTTGAAGTAGCGATCGACATTAGATTTGAGCGCTAAACTCATAGACCGATCGTCGAAAAAACTTGGCAAATAATTAATAATTAGTAGCAGATTTTTACACCTATTTATTGTCTTCCAGATTAATAATGATGTAAAGTTTTTTTAACATAGCTACTTTTATTTTGACAGATTATCTATATTGATATCAGCAGCTTAAATTGATCCCCGATATGGGATTGACCAAAACAAATCAGTTTTAGCCAGTATCCATCTAGATAGCCGGAGCCAATAAAATGCAATTAACTCAAGATCGTACCATCCGTAAAAGCCGTTTCGTCGCTACAGCTAAAAGCTTTCTTATCTGGTGTTTTGCACTAACAGTTACTCTGTTAGTAGTTGGTTTCCCTCTGGTTGTGTTGATGGCTACGGTTGGTGCGTTACTCTCGATTACATTGCACCCGATCCTCCCAGTCAGCGCAGTATTACTCGTCGCTGGTGGGACGATCGTCCTCAATATTTTTGCTGTCGTTGTTGGCGCAGCCGTTTTGACTACCAAAGGTATCCACCCTCATGAGGTACGTTGGTTGAGCTGGTTGCACGGTGATGCAAATCCTGTAAGTACTACCACCTACGCTACTTGCCCGCTCACTTGCGATATCGATTCATAGAAATCGCTCTTATTATTGATTTCATCTATCTCATTAGCTCGGACACCCGTCCGAGCTTTTTTTGTGCATTATTTGAAAAGCTGCCACTGTTGAGTTTCGCGTTGCTCTCTACCCTATTCACTACTCACTATCTCCTATCCCCTATCCCCTATCCCCTATCCCCTATCCTCTGGTAATATGTGCAAATCTCGACCAAGTGTTCCCTACCTACTTAGCTTATGATGCGGATCTGCTTTACCCTCGGAACTCGTCCGGAAGCGATTAAATTAGCCCCAGTAATTCGGACATTTCAAGCTTCGAGCAAATTTGCCACACAGGTAATTTTAACCGGGCAACATCGGGAAATGGTCGCTCAAGTGATGGATATTTTCGGGCTGAAAGCCGATCGAGATTTGGATATCATGCAGCACCAGCAGACGCTCACAGATATTACTCAGCGCAGTTTACAGGGCTTGGAACGGCTATTCAAAGAGATCGAACCGCAGCTAGTCATCGTCCAAGGAGATACTACTACCGCATTTGCCGCCGCGCTAGCCGCATTTTATCAGCAAATCCCGATCGGGCATGTCGAAGCCGGGTTGCGGACGGATAATATCTACAATCCCTTTCCCGAAGAAGCAAATCGCCGCCTAGTCTCGCAAATTACCCAGTTACATTTTGCCCCCACCAGCCTCGCCGTCGCCAATCTCCACAAGTCTGACGTCACAGGCAAAATCTACCAGACAGGCAATACCGTCATCGACGCACTCCTCACCGTCGCCAAATCTCAACCCCCCTGCGATATCCCCGGCTTAGACTGGAGCAAATATCGCGTCATTCTCTCCACCGTCCATCGGCGCGAAAATTGGGGCGAACCGTTGCAAAGTATCGGTGCAGCGATGCTCCAGATTTTAGAAAAATTTCCCGATACAGCACTCTTACTCCCCCTCCACCGCAATCCGACAGTGCGCGAACCGCTCACCAAAATGTTGGGAGCGCATCCCCGCGTCTTCCTCACCGAACCGCTCGACTATAGCCAACTCGTCGGCGCAATTCAGCGTAGCTATCTACTGCTCTCCGACTCCGGCGGGATTCAGGAAGAGGCTCCCAGCTTAGGTAAACCTGTTTTAGTGCTGCGCGACACTACCGAGCGTCCTGAAGCCATTACGGGTGGAACGGCAAAATTAGTGGGCACGGATGTAAGTAGAATTACCGCCGCAGCCAGTGAATTATTAAGCGATCCGCAAGCATATCAAGCGATGGCAACAGCAATCAATCCGTTTGGAGACGGGACGGCTTCAGCACAGATTCTGGCTGCTGTGGAAGAGTTTTTTGGCGTGTAGAAAATACGAGCGGCAATGAATCGAGCGTTTGACGATCGCGATCGTAATTAACCCCAGCCTCCGATGAAAATCGGGGCTAGTGATGCGAAGTCCGCCTACGCGGACTAGTCGATCGGTGACAGTAGGGTGGGCACTGCCCACCATCTATGTTTCAGGCTTTTGCGATGCGATCGATACTTGCGCTGACTTACTCAGTACATAGGGCAAACTTTGTCCTAAAGTTGTAGATTAAGAGTGGAAATCTTAATTCCCCGTATGATTGCAAGTACTTCAACTCCAGTTACCATCGCCGAACATACAACCACGATCGTCCTCGATGTTGCGGGGATGAAATGTGCTGGGTGCGTGGGTGCTGTCGAAAAACAATTGCTCGCTCAATCGGGCGTAAAATCTGCCTGTGTCAATCTCCTCACTGGCGTAGCCGCGATCGCCGTAACAGCAGAAACAGCCACAGGTATCGATCTGGCTGCCAAATTGACGAGTAGTGGTTTTCCCGCTCAACCCCGCGATATCGGTGATGCGGCGGATCGATCGCAACGACTAGCACAACGCCAAGAAAAATACGATCGAGAGTCCAAGCAGCTACTTTGGCAACTAGTTACTGCTGCAATTTTACTAATATTATCCGCCGTCGGGCATTTTGCACAACCCAACACTCATCTGCATCATGGTGAATCTGCGGTACTAAATAACTTTTGGTGGCATTGGGGTTTGGCGACACTGGCGATCGCTTTTCCAGGTAGATCGATTTTGCGGGATGGCTGGCGCAGCCTGTGGCATGGTAATCCGAATATGAATACCCTCGTCGGTTTGGGGGTGATTACGTCCTATACAGCGAGTGTGGCGGCGCTGCTGGTGCCGAGTTTAGGCTGGGAATGCTTTTTTGAAGAACCCGTGATGATTATTGGGTTTATCACGTTGGGGCGCACATTAGAACAACAGGCGAAACATCGTGCGGCAACGGCATTCGATCGATTGCTCTCCCTTCAGCCGACATCGGCGCGGTTAATCAGTCGCGATCCAGAGCGTCCCCAAGCCATCGAAATCCCTGTAGAACAGGTCAAAGTCGGCGAATATTTGCGGGTACTTCCAGGCGAAAAGATCCCCACTGACGGGGCGATTCGCTGGGGACAGACGACGATCGATGAGTCGGCAATTACGGGGGAATCGATTCCGGTATTCAAGCAGGTGGGGGATATTGTCACGGCGGGAACGGTGAACCAATCTGGAGCGATCTCGATCGAGGTGACGCGCACGGGGGATGATACGACGCTAGCGCAAATTATCGCCCTCGTAGAAGCCGCTCAAACTCGCAAGGCTCCAGTGCAGCAGCTCGCCGATACGGTGGCTGGCTACTTTACCTATGGTGTGCTGGCGATCGCGATCGTCACTTGTCTATTTTGGTACTTTTTCGGCATCCACAACCTCAATTTAGATCCGCCAGTATCCACCCTCACGCCGCTCAAAGCCGCGATCGCGGTGATGGTGGTGGCATGTCCTTGTGCGTTGGGTTTAGCCACGCCGACGGCGATTCTAGTGGGGACGGGCATTGCGGCGGAGTCGGGATTATTGATCAAGGGTGGGGATGTGCTGGAAGCGGTACATCGGTTGGATACGGTGGTATTTGATAAGACAGGAACGCTGACTGAGGGTAAGCCCCAAGTTACGGACATAATTGCCGCCGATAATCTGCGATCGATCGATCTATTGCAACTAGCGGCAGCGGCGGAAAGCGTCACCAATCATCCGCTAGCGGTGGCGATTCAACAGGAAGCCGTGCGATTGGGTGTGAATTTACCGACGATTCTGGATGCGCGGACTGAAATCGGCTTGGGTGTCTATGCCCGAGTGCTAATTAGTAATACTCCGCAACCACTTGACGATAATTCAGATCGATTGCCAAGTACTCTAATTGAGGGCACAGAATATCAGGTAATTGTAGGCAATCACCACTGGTTAGCTGCTAATGGGATTGAGCTTAATCCAGATTGGGAGGCTCAGTCCGCGCAGCTAACAGCAGCAGGCAAAACCGTCATGTATGTCGCGATCGATGGTGCGATGATGGGGCTAATTGGGGTGACAGATCGCTTGCGCGATGATGCGATCGAGACTGTCAGACAATTGCAGGATTTAGGCTTGCAAGTAGTTCTACTTTCAGGTGACAGAAAGCCAGTTGCGGATATTATCGCCCAGTCTTTAGGAATTACCGATGTCTATGCCGAAGTTTTGCCTCAAGATAAAGCGCGCATCATCGCATCGCTGCAAGTAAACCAGGAATTGCCAACGCCGCGTCGAGTAGCAATGATTGGGGATGGGATTAATGACGCGCCAGCACTGGCTCAAGCCGACTTAGGCATCGCGCTCAATGCGGGTACTGATGTCGCGATCGAAGTTGCGGATATTATCTTAATGCGCGATCGGTTGTTGGATGTAGTGTACGCGATCGAGTTATCCCGCTCCACTCTCATCAAGATTCGACAAAACCTCTTCTGGGCAGCTATTTACAACTTCGTCGGTATCCCAGCCGCAGCCGGAGTCCTGTACTGGTACGGTTGGGGGGCGATGCTGAGTCCCTCAGTAGCTGGCGCGATGATGGCATTGAGTTCTGTCAGTGTGGTAACTAACTCCCTATTGTTAAAATTAGGTAGAAAAAAGTTAGTTAGTTGATTGTTTAATCCAGATTAACTCGATCGATCTCTACTTAACTTTTCGATCGAGTTACGATGGCAATCGATAGCTAACACCGCAGATGTATGACAAATATCACAGCATAATCTCGATCGCGTTTGGACAATAGACAGACAACAATCGATTCTATTGTCATCTATTATGAAAACTCGCATCCTGATTTCCTCATTCTGTATTCTTGCCGTTATTTGCTTTGATACTTTAAATCGATCTGCCATTGCCGAACAGCCAGCCGCTGTGTCTGCCATTAATCAACAAACTATCACCAACCCAGATGACGATCCTAATAACTTGACTGCGGTTTTAGTAGGTAAGAAGTATGGCTATAAGGATACTGCGGGTAAGATGGCGATCGCACCGCGCTTTGACAATGTGTACGAGTTTTTTGATGGGTTAGCAGCAGTCAAAATTGGTGAAGATTGGGGATTTATCGATCGATCCGGTCGGGTAGTTGTCGAGATGCAATTTGAGGATGCTGGCAGTTTTAGTAATGGTTTAGCCGCAGTTCAAATTGATGAAAAGTGGGGCTTTATCGATCGAGAAGGTGAAATCGCGATCGAGCCAATGTTTGATGAAGTTGAGACTTTTAGCCAAGGCTTAGCAAAAGTTAAAGTTGGGGAAAAGTGGGGGTTTATTAATACAAGAGGCTCGATTGCGATCGCCCCAATCTATGATGAGGTGGCTAGTTTTGAAAATAGTACCGCGTGGATCAGAATTGGGAAAAAAGTTGGCTACATCGATAAAACAGGTAAATTTCTACAATAAATTCAAATTTTGTCGTCCCCTAGAGATATCGTGCAATTACCCTTCTCAAAACTAGCTAAACGCCGATATTTATTATTACCGATCGCGCTAATTTTATTATATTTAGCGATCGAACTTATCGCGCGATTGGGTGCTGAAATGTTGTGGTTTGAGGAAGTTGGCTATTTGCCGATGTATTTGCTCCGGGTGCAGGCACAAGGATTATTAGGGGTGGGGATATTTGGACTGACAACAGGTTATCTATTCGGTAATTTATCACTAGCACAACGTCTTAAATCTCCCGATCCAGCGCCGCTCGATCGCCAGCAAGTAGCTCAAAATCGACTCAATCTCGATTCACAAGCCCGACGCATTCCTCGGGTCTTAAATCTCCGCTGGTTGCTGTTACTGACAATAAGTTTGAGCTTGCTAATAGGACTGCTTTTAACTCATTATTTACAAGCAGTCGTGAGTCAATGGTCGATCGATCCCACATTGCCCGATATTACACCACCCTCGCCACGGTTACTCCATCTAGATGCCCTAGTTCAGATTGCCAAGCAGTCAGTAACCCAAGGCTGGATGGTTGTGGGTGGGGTGCTCATATCGATCGCGATGCTCATCTATCCGCGCTATTTATTACGCTCGATCGCTGCAATTTTAAGTCTAGCGATCGCGTTGGTAATTTCACGACAATGGACGCGAGTTTTACCCTATTTTCAAGCGACGGCATTCGGGCATCGAGATCCGGTATTCGATCGGGATATCGGCGATTATATCTTCGGTTTACCTGTTGCGGAACTGGTGGAATTTTGGTTGATGGGGATGTGTTTGTATGGTTTTATCGCCGTTCTTTTGACATATCTATTATCGGGAGATAGCCTCAGTCGAGGAAAGTTTCTCGGATTTTCACGCGCTCAACAACGCCACCTCTATGGATTGGGTGGTAGTTTGATGTTGGTGGTGAGTTTTAGCTACTGGTTGAGCTGTCATGAGTTGCTATATTCCCTGCGCGGCGTGTCTTTTGGTGCGAGTTATACGGATATAAATGTCTTGCTCCCCGCTGAAGCCGGGTTGGGAATTTTATCACTAACACTCGGCTTATATTTGCTGTGGCGATCGATCTATTTTCCGCGCCGAGCGCAACATCGCTTGCTGCGGTGGGCGGCGATCTTATATCTGACGATGGAGATCGGTACTACTCTTATTCTCCCCACGATCGTCCAAGCGTTAGTAGTGCAGCCAAATGAATTAGTACGCGAGACACCCTATATTAAACGGACGATCGCGCAGACGCGTCAAGCTTTCGGACTCGACAAGATTGCGGCAAATAGTTTTAATCCACAAGCCAATCTTACCGAGCAAAAAATTCAGGCAAACGATCGCATTATTCGGAATATTCGGCTGTGGGATAAACAACCGCTGCTAGCTACCAATCGCCAACTGCAACAAATCCGCCTCTATTATCGCTTTCCCGATGCCGATATCGATCGATACACTTTAGCCGCAGAGCCAAAGGCATTACCCACAACGCCACTCTCGCTTGCGTTGGAGAATGGCTCCGTTGGGGTTGGCGTGGGGGGGGGGGGGGGGGGGGGGGGGGGGGGGGGGGGGGGGGGGGG
>NZ_JANMZA010000002.1:0-2880 GCF_031382685.1 Chamaesiphon sp. OTE_8_metabat_110
GGGAATATTAGCTGCTGCTAATCGATCGCGGCGATAGATAATTACCGTCGTTCCCCAGCGATAAGGAACGCCCCAAACTTGACCCTTAGTGCTGTTATTACCGCGATCGTCTCGTTGCGCTAATTCCCGCCAGCGGGGTTCTAATTTAGCCCAATTTGTGAGACTTTGAGGATCGATCGGTTGAATCACTTTATCCTGAATAGCCTTTGACAACCAAGCATCACCGATCGTCACCAAATTAGGGATAAATTCTGCGGACTTACTCGGCGGAATCAAAGGAATTTTCAAGCCTTTAGATTCAGCTTTGCCAGTTTTATACCACTCTTGAAGCTGAGTCAAAATCTCTTTAAACTGACCTTCACCAACTAACTCTACTTTAGACGCGATCGGTTGAATCGACTTGCTAAATTCACTTAGTAATTGAGGTGGTAGCGCGCTCTTTAGTGCTAATAATCTCAGAATAGCTCGATTTTGACCTTGGCAACTAGTTAAGCCACTTCCTAGAGCCAGACTACCAAGGGTGACTAGAAAGGATCGACGTTGCATAAGAGATGGGAGATGGGAGTTGGGAGTTGGAGGTTAGGAAGTGGGAGGTTAGGAAGTGGGAGTTGGGAGAACAACTTTGCATTTTCAACTATCTTGAAAAAGTGATTGAATTGGTCTTAGAACAAGCAAAACATCTTTTTACTGTCTACTCCCATCTCCCATCTCCCATCTCTTACAAGGCTTTTTGCCCGATATCTTGGCGATAGTACATCCCCTCAAAAGTAATCGCTCTGACGCCCTGATAGGCGCGATCGATCGCGGTGGCAAAGTCAGGGGCGATACTGGTTACACCCAGTACGCGTCCGCCGTCAGTCAGGACGCGATTTTGCCTGAGTTGAGTACCCGCATGAAAGACCATCGTGCCTTCTGTATTTGCCGCATCAATGCCACCAATCACCCGACCGCGATCGTAATTTCCGGGATAGCCATGCGCTGCAATTGTGACACAAGTTGACACGGCTGGCTTCCATTCGATCGGTGGGAGCGCTGCCAATCGCTGTTCGACACAGGCTAGGAGCAATTCGACCAGGGGAGTAGCTAGTAGGGGCAAAATGGCTTGAGTTTCAGGATCGCCAAATCGGCAGTTAAATTCTAATACTTTAGGTTCCCCACTGGGCGCAATCATCAACCCAGCATAGATTACACCCCGATAGTCGATGCCGCGACGCTTGAGGGTCGCCAAGGTTGGTTCCAAAACTTCAGTTTGGATCCGTTTCATCAAAGCTGGCGTTGCTAGTGGTGCTGGGGCATAGGCACCCATCCCCCCAGTATTTGCGCCCGTATCACCGTCGCCAATCCGTTTGTGATCTTGAGCTGGTAATAAGGGTCGAATAGTTTTACCATCAGTTAGGGCGATTACCGATATTTCTTGACCCGTAATATATTCTTCGATCAGTAACTTGCCATAGTTTTGAGCAAATAATAGTTCGACGGCAGTGAGTGCATCGTGTAAAGTTTCGGCTACTACCACACCTTTACCAGCAGCCAATCCATCAGCTTTGACAACAATCGGTGCGCCTTGTTGCTCGATATAGGCGCGTGCGGTCGTTAAATCTGTAAAAGTTGCCGATTTGGGAGTCGGGATGCCCGCAGCTTCCATGAGAGCTTTAGCCCAAGTTTTGCTAGACTCAATTTGGGCACCTGCGCGAGTTGGGCCGAATACTGGAATATTCCGATTTTGAAGGTAATCAACAATTCCTAACGACAATGGCAATTCGGGGCCGATAATTACTAAGGAAACTCCATTTACTTCGGCAAATCTGGCAATCCCGCCAAAATCATCTACTCTAAACGAGAGATTTTGACAGCGCGGCATCGTCGCTGTACCGCCATTACCAGGGACACACAGAACTTGGGTAACTTGAGGAGATTGTAATAATGCCCACACGATCGCATGTTCTCGCCCACCATTACCAACAACTAAAATTTTCACCGACGCTAAACTCCCCCGCGACTTTGTTGCTAATCCTTCTGTACACTTTATCATCTCCCATCTCATGGATAAAATTAACTTTTCCACTCCCAGCGGCTTTCCGGAATTTTTACCTGGAGAAAAGCGCCTCGAACAACACCTAATGGATACAATTCGGCGGGTGTATGAGAGCTATGGTTTCACGCCGATCGAAACGCCTGCTGTAGAGCGGCTAGAAGTCCTTCAGGCGAAGGGAAACCAGGGCGATAATATCATTTACGGTTTGCAGCCAATGCTCCCGCCCAATCGCCAAGCAGAGCGAGATGAAGCTGGCAAGGGCGATACCGGATCGGAAGCGCGAGCGTTGAAGTTCGATCAAACCGTACCACTAGCTGCTTATATCGCCCGTCACCTCAACGATTTGCAGTTTCCCTTCGCTAGATATCAGATGGATCTGGTTTTTCGGGGCGAAAGGGCAAAAGATGGCCGCTATCGCCAATTTCGTCAGTGCGATATCGATGTTGTCGGACGTAAAGAATTGAGCTTACTTTATGATGCTCAAATGCCAGCGATCATCGCTGAAATTTTCAGTCAGATTGATATCGGTGAGTTCCTGATTCGGATTAATAATCGCAAAGTATTGACAGGCTTCTTTGATTCATTGGGTGTATCACCCGATCGCATCAAAGTCTGTATTAATATTATCGACACCCTCGAAAAAGTCGGCGTTGCTAAAGTATTAACAGGTTTAGCAACGCAGGGATTATCAACCGAACAATCCCAGCAGGTTATCGATTTTATCAAGATCGAAGGTGATGTCGATCGAGTCCTGACTACTCTCAATGACTTTGCCACCAAACTACCCGATGCCGATCGATTTAAACTAGGAATCGAAGAATTAACTACCGTAATTAATGGTGTTC
>NZ_JANMZA010000029.1:0-12542 GCF_031382685.1 Chamaesiphon sp. OTE_8_metabat_110
GTTTGCTGTCTGTCATCTCAGACAAATCATAGAAATGGATGAGCGATTGTGAGTAGCTACTGTTCTCGACAGGCACGATCAAATAATTCCCAATCACCTGTATTCCCCCAGGATGATTGTAGTGTTCGTCGGGTGTATAAATTTTGTGTACCATCTTCATGCTTTCCGTATTCAGCACGATAATAAACCCCTGCGAGTACCCCTTATTGTTATGAGAAAGCAGTAGGTAATTACCATAATGGGCGACTCCTTGAACGTGTGATTCGACCATATTTGGAATACGGAATTTTCCATTGAATTTATACAGTGTTCCTTTATTCGCAACATTGTTGTATGCAGTTTTCACATTTTGTAACTTAACATTTTGTGTAGTCATCGTTAATTCCTCAACTGGGTAAATAGGGGCTACTGAAATTAGTTAGCTCTAACGCTGGAAACATAGCATGAGGTACGAAATACCGAACATATGTATCTCCACGATCGATCGAGTTTGCGTATAATTTGCTCCATACTGCTATTCTTACTCAGCCATTTGACTGAAGTCTAGATAAGTTAGCTAAGTTAGTTAAAAGTTAAGATGCGATCGCTCTTCCCGATCCGGAAGACATCCTCTAAGTAAATGGCGATCGAGCGATCTCCAAATCTTCAAGACTCGATCGTGAAGCTTGCCGTAGGCAATCGACTCCCCCGCTCAAGCTACAATAGAAAGGCACATTTGAGAGGAGATCGAACCGATGGCAGTCCGTCAAAGACGCTATAGCAAAGAAGAGTTAGCTAGGCGTGGGCAAGAACTCTATGAATCTGGTATTCAACAACAAGTCGAAGTGGGCAACGATGACAAAATTGTAGCGATCGACATTGAAACAGGAGATTTTGAGGTCGATGAAAATATTGTGCCTGCGACTAATCGCTTGTTTGAGCGACATCCTGATGCCCAGCCTTGGGTAATTCGGATTGGGCATCGGGCTGTTTATCATTTTGGGGCAAGGAGTCTAAAGAAAAATTCATGATGCAGGGAGTTGTGAATTCAAAGCGCGAAGCAACGCTAACTGTTGTCGTCGGTAACTCAAATCGAGAATTTCAAGCGATCGACGTTGTGATTGATACAGGGTTCAATGGATTTCTATGTTTACCCTCTTCGATCGTAACTACCCTAAATTTACCTTGGAGTGGCTCTGATGTTGTCACTCTAGGCGATGGCAGCGAAACGTTCTTTGATTTGTACACTGCGATCGCGATCTGGGATGGACTATATCGTGAGATCGACATTGCAGAATCAGAAACAGAGCCGCTATTGGGAATGGCACTGCTTTATGGTTATCGGTTACAGGTTGATACGATCGAGGGTGGGCTAGTGAGGATCGAAATCTTATAGAGAATTCAATAATAGATTGCTTTAATCGATCGCCAAATCTTCACCGTTCGATCGCCACCACCCTTATCCCAACCTGGCAAAATCGACTAGTTACTTGCGTCGCTTGAGATCGCTAGACTTCATCTGCCGTCGCAGTCGCCATGCCGCCGTACCACCAATGAGCGTCCCGACAATAGTGAATGGTTCAGGAACTGCTGTAGGTGCAGAGTTGAAGGTAATTGATAAGAACCCATTGCCATTCCGGACGGCATTATTAGACACGATACTACCAGCGATCGCACTGCTATTGTAGATACCGTATGCACCGGATGGGTTGTATCCGTCGTATCCGCCGATGTTGTATCCACCGTATCCACCGTATCCGCCGATACCGCCGATACCTATGCCGTCTTCGCCGATACCGCCTCTGCCTGTGGGTCTGCCACGGCTACCTCCGTTGACAAGAACTATATTCTGGCTAAGATCGATACCAATACCCATACCGCCCATACCGCCCGCACCGCCGAAGCTGCCGTCGCCGCCGTCGCCGCCATTACCGCCGCCGAAGCCGCCATCGCCGCCACTACCGCCTGCGCTTGTAGGGAAGTCTATGCCACTGCCGCCGTCGCCTCCCTTGCCGCCGTTGCCGTTGCCCTTTCCACCGAAGCTTACGCCACCGAAGCCGCCACCAGCACTAAGTAGGATCGTAGGGGTACCACTACTCAACTTGGTAGCCACAAAAGTTCCGCCGCCGCCACCACCAGAACCATCTTGAGCATAATTGAGTCCTTTACGGCCATCACCACCTTGACCCCCGATAATGATGCTCAAGATGGTGCCAGCACTAAGGTTAAAGTTAGCTTGAAGGTTGCCACCTAGTCCGCCTAGTATAGAATACGTTTTGCCACCTTGTGCGCCGAAGGCATCGATCGTGTAAATGCCCGTAGTAGTAATATTCACGGTATCGAGGGTGCCTGTATAGTTGAATGTGCCAGAATTATTATTACTGCCATTAAGAGTAAAACTCGCTGCTGCTGATGGAGCTGGAGCGGCGATCGCATATACGGTTGCGATCGCGATTCCCCAAAGGGGACGCTTCGCAAATGCACCTGCTACGGCTTGGGCGAAGCCTTTTTTGATTTCATTCATATCTTTTAGTCTTGCTGTTGCAAGCTCAGAAATTGGGGGTGGCGAGCGAAACTGTGATGTAAAAAAATATACTAAATCCACTTCTCAAATCTTTCTGTTGCGATCGAAAACCCAGGTAGCCCTCTTCCCGCCATCGCCTACTGCTCTGGCTCCCCTCTCCCAAGCTTGGCAGAGGGGTTGGGGGTGAGGGCAAGATTGGTAGGTCGTACGAGTCAGGCTTAGTATAATTTGCTGCATATTTTCATTCTTGCTCAGCCATTTAGCTGAAGTCCAGACAAGTTAGCTAAGTTAGTTAAAAGTTAAGCTGCGATCGCTGGTATAGCAGTATCGATCGAGTGTAGACTGCATAAATCGACTAGTATTAAGCACCAGCTAGAGCTGAAGCTCAAACCTGAATCAGACATGACAGCGCGAAAAAATAGCCGGAGACGGGGCGTAATATTAACAGCCACAGGCTATCAAAAACTCCAAACAGCAAGATTAGATCGCGAACTGACGGCTAATTTTGGGGTGCGGTATACCAATGAAGAATTGAGTAACCTGACGAAGCTCTCGCTGATGACACTCGCCAAAATTTTCACTGGCGCACCCGACGATGTTACTAATGCAAAGCCAATTCCGGTTGACAAACAGACGATCGATCTGTGTTTTTCGGCTTTTAATTTGACCCTAGAACGTGCTGACTATCTCTATCCCGATGAGTCCGCACCAATTTCTCCAGGTTTGGAGCTAGCAATTTTATCACCCCACAGCGATTGCCGCAGCAACTTCGTTGGCAAAGCCTCCCCTTGGGGGAATCGTGGTGAAGCCCCAGATGTTGCAATTTTTTACGGACGAGCGGGAGAATTAGCGCGATTGTCACAATGGGTAACGATCGATCGATGTCGGTTGGTCGCGATTTTGGGCATGGGTGGCATCGGTAAAACTACCCTCGTTACCAAACTCGCGCAACAGTTGCAACCAGAATTTACCACGATCGTCTGGCGATCTCTGCGTAACGCGCCAGTATTAACCGATCTCCTCCCAGAATTAATCGAGATTTTTTCTCATAAAGCCGAGATCGTCTCGCCGACGATCGATCTTTCCACGCAAATTACCCGCTTGCTAGAGTGTTTCCGCCAGCAAAGGTGTTTATTGATTTTGGATAATGCCGAAGCCATCATCCAGAATCGGGATGACGAGCGCGTAGATCCAGGCTATGCCGAACTATTCGGACGAATTGGCGCATCCCCACATCAGAGTTGTCTGCTCGTCACCAGTCGGGAAAAACCAGTAGCGATGGTTCCCTTAGAGGGAGCGCAATTAGCCGTGCGATCGCTAGTACTCTCAGGACTGACAGCTAGCGATAGCGATCTGCTGTTCGATGCCAAGGGGTTATCCAGATCGTGCATGGGGAGAGAGCGATTGTTGTCACTCTATAGTGGCAATCCCCTCGCCTTAAATATTGTCTCAACCTCCATTTGCGATTTGTTCGATGGGGATATTGATGGATTTCTCGATACTGATGGGGGGATATTCGATGATATTTGCCAATTGTTAGACCAACAATTTGCGCGGCTATCACCTGCTGAGACAGTGGTAATGTATTGGTTGGCGATCGAGCGGGAGTGGTTAGCCCCCGCCGATTTATATAGCGAGATCGTGCCAGCGACGACCAAACAGACGATATTAACTGCATTTTCAGCCTTGGGACGAAGATCGCTCCTCGAACACAATCGCGGTAAATTCACCCAACAAGCAGTGGTGATGGAATATGTGACGGCAATATTTATCGATCGAGTCACCGCCGAACTCAGTACTTGGGACATGCACCAGCCACCCTCAACCCTACCCCTATTGCTGTCGCATCCGCTAGTGAAATCGCAGTCGCCCACATATATTCAAGCGATCCAAAAACGCCTGATTCTCCAGCCCGTGGCGAGTCAATTGAAATTAAAATTCCGGCAAACATCGGCATTAGATCGCTATCTGCGATCGCTCCTCGCTAGTATCCGCACTTGTTACCCAGACATCCCTCATTATGGCGGTGGGAATCTGCTCAATCTCCTCCGCCATCTGCAAATTGAGTTAACTGGTTATAACTTTGCCGGATTGACGATGTGGCAAGCCGACATGCAGGGCGCGAGTCTGCATGATGTCAATTTTAGCAATGCCGATCTGTCCAAATCCCTATTTACGAATACGTTTGGCTGGGTATGGGCGATCGATTTTAGTCCTGACTCGCAGCTAGCAGCGACTGGAGAGACGAGCGGCGATATCCGCTTGTGGCAAGTGGGTAGCGGTGAATTACTTAATAAAGCTCAGGGACATACCAGTTGGGTGTGGGCGGTGAGATTTAGTCCTGACGGTCGGGTGCTAGCTAGTGCCAGCCAAGATGGGACGGTAAGATTATGGGATGTCCAGACTAATCGCCTGATTCATATTTTACAAGCAGATAGCCGTCCGGTATTGTCGCTGGATTTTCATCCGGCTGGGCAGTTACTCGCTACTGGCGACGATGCTGGAGTGATGAGAATTTGGAATATCGCCAGCGGGAAAATTGAGAGTACTCGCGCAGCACATCTCCAGCAAGTGTTTTCAATTAGATTTAGTCCCGATGGTCGGCTAATTGCTACTGGTAGCGATGATAATACTGTCAAAATTTGGGATATTGCGACTGGCGATTTGTGCCATCACTTGACCGAGCATACACGGCAAGTATGGACGGTGAGATTTAGTCCCGACGGTCGCTTACTCGCCACTGGCAGTAGCGATGGGACGATTAGACTATGGGATCTGACAACGGTCGCGATCGTGGCAACTTTGCCAGGATATGCTGATTGGATGATGTCGATCGATTTCAGCCCAGACGGTCGGCTGCTAGCGACTGGAAATAGCACCAATGATGTCAAAATTTGGGAGATCGAACGGATTCGCGCGAACGATTCGCCACCGACTGCCATGGCCACCCTCCACGGACATTCCTCCCTAGTTTCACTGCTTAAATTTAGTCCCAATGGTAAATTATTGGTGACAGGCGGGGTCGATCGATCGATTAGATGGTGGAGTACGACTACTTGGCAAGAGTTGTCGCGGTGGGTTGGCTATACCAATCGGATTCAGTCGGCGATATTTACTCCAGATGGGACTCAGATCGTCAGTAGTTCGCAGGATGGCATCGTCAGAGTCTGGGATGTGTGGACTGGGAATATCGTCCGGTTACTCAGAGGGCACGATCCCGGTCTGATTTTGATGGTGGATTACAATCCGCATTCTGGGTCGATTGCTAGTGCCAGTGAAGATCGTACCGTCAAAGTCTGGGAAGCCGCCACTGGTAATTTATTACACACCCTAGCCGCCGATCGTCAGGCGGTGTGGTCGGTGAGATTTAGTCCCGATGGCAAACTCCTTGCTAGTGGCAGTGGGGAAGGTCGAGTGCGGTTGTGGACAGAGACAGGGGTGTTAGCGGCGACGCTGCTCGGTCATAGTAGAGTGGTGAGATCGATCGTGTTTAGTCCGGATGGGCGACTGATGGCAACTGCGAGTTTCGATCTCTCGTGGCGGTTGTGGGATGTGGCAACCAGACAGCTAATTCACGCGCAGACAGATTGTAGTAACATGATTTGGGATTTGGCATTTAGCCCCGATGGTCGATATTTAGCTGTGGGTGCTGGTGCTGATAATGTCGCGCAATTATGGGATGTGCCCTCATGCCAATTATTACAGCAGTTCGCCGGACATACTCAAGATATCTTAGCCATTGAATTGAGCCATGACGGTCGATATCTAGCAACTGGTGCTGCCGATCGCACGATTAAAATTTGGGAAGTTGAGACGGGCACGGTAGTGCAGACCCTTATCGGACATCTCGATCGCGTTAATTCACTGAGTTATAGTCCAGATGGTCGTACGCTTGTGAGTGGGAGTGACGATGAGACAATTAGAGTCTGGGATCTCGCCACTGGCGAGTGTCAGCGATCGTACCAAGCACCAGCACCATATTTAGCAATGAACATTGCTGGTGTAACTGGATTGAGTGCTGCGGCGATCGATTCATTAACAACGCTCGGAGCAATTGCCGCCGCGTGATGGCGCGTACAGATATCAGCTACTGCCCTCATCGCAGACTTCACGAATCGATTCTCAGCCGCAATATTTAACTAAAGTAATCGATATTAATATGTCAATTCCCTTGATTTCTAATGATTGGTGCCGAGTCCTTGCAGCAGAGTTTGAAAAACCGTACTTTAACAAGCTTCAAGACTTTATTAATACCGAAAGAGAAACTAAAACGATCTTTCCCGCTGTCGCAAATATATTTACTGCTTTTGAGTTAACACCGTATGAAAATATACGTGTATTACTACTCGGGCAAGATCCTTATCATGATGATAATCAAGCACATGGACTATGTTTTTCGGTCAACCCTGGTATCAAAACACCACCCTCATTAGTCAATATTTATAAAGAACTTAAAAGCGATCTAGACTTAAATATCCCTAATAATGGCTACCTCGTACCCTGGGCACAGCAAGGAGTTTTGATGTTAAACGCCGTCCTCACCGTTCGCGCACATACCCCAAATTCTCATAAAGATAAGGGGTGGGAAACTTTTACCGATGCTGTCATTTCTCAGGTAAATCAAAAAATAGATCCAGTCATATTTGTCCTCTGGGGTGGCTATGCCAAAAAGAAACTCAAACTAATCGATACTAGCCGACGTACGGCGATCCAATCTGCTCATCCTTCGCCACTTTCTGCCTGGAATGGCTTTTTTGGGAGCAAACCTTTTTCGACGATTAATACAGTGCTAAAGTCAAACGGTAATTCAGAAATTGATTGGCAGATTCCCAATATTTAGCCGAAATTAAAGTGAGGGAATAGTCCACAGACACAGGATAAACGCCTCCGTCCATTCTACAACAGCTCCATAGGTGTCCCCCGTATGTCCCCCCAGCCGACGGTGAAAATAATAGCCAGTTAATACCGCAATCCCACAGCTTGCCAGCGCCCGACTCCCGATCGAGAGCCAATGTGCTGGCTGTAAATAAATCTGGCACCCAGTTACGGCTAGAATGACCGCTAGACCTAGTAAGATGTCTCCAGGTACACGCAACCCTTTTTGGTGAAAAGCGCCCTTGCCCTGGACTTTGAGATAGGGATACAGCGCGATCGCCAGGACTTGTCCCCAGCGACTCCAACCCGCTGCCAATCCTAATACCCACAGTCGATCGCCAGGAATTTCCGCCAGAGCGCAAGTTTTGAGTAAGATGATAACTACTGCTACCATCGCCCCAAATGCGCCCGTAACACTATCGCTCATCACCAGCAATCGTCGCTCCGGATCTTGCACCGCCAAGCCATCGGCGGCATCCATCGCCCCATCGAGATGCAATCCTCCCGTCCACCAAATCCACAGGACTACAACTATTCCCGATCGCACTAAGATCGGCATATGCAGCCATGCTAATCCGAAATCGATCGCTCCCACTCCCCCCCCGACTCCCAGCACGACGATCGGTGCCCAGCGCGCAATTCTGGCAAACTTCAATTGCCAATTAGCCGAAACTGGAATACAGGTATAAAAAGTCAGCGCGGCAAGTAGTGAGTTGAGGTTGAGTAGCACGGTTAGGGGAAAGGGTAAGAGGTAGAGGGTAAGAGGTAAAAGGTAATAGGTAATGGGTAATGGGTTTACATTTGAAAGATAAATACTTGAGGAATTTTTATGTTAGTCGATCCAGAGCGTTTGAACATTAACAAGTGCAACTAAATGACAAAAGCTTGAGTGCCTCAATGCCAGAGATCGAAAACAATAGAACTAACACATAGCGATCTACCTCTTACCTTTTACTTTTTACTTTTTACCTCTTACCCATTACCCATTACCCCTAGATGAAGACCAAGAAACAATTTGGGCAACACTGGCTGCGAAACGAACAAGTGCTAGATCGGATCATCACGGCAGCCAAGATCGCGCCAACCGATCGAATTCTAGAAATCGGCCCTGGGACTGGCATTCTCACTCGCAGACTGGTGGCTGCGGCAAATGCAGTAGTAGCTGTAGAGATCGATCGAGACTTGAGTGCGCTACTTGTTAAAAAAATGGGTCATCTAGACAACTTTTTATTGCTAGAAAATGACTTCCTGAATCTCGATGTCGATAGTTGTTTGCATGACTTTCCCAACTTTCAAAAGACAAATAAAGTCGTCGCCAATATTCCTTACAATATTACTGGGCCGATCCTCGAAAAACTTTTGGGTAATATCGTCCATCCAGCCGAAAGACCGTTTGATTCGATCGTCCTATTAGTTCAGCGCGAAGTCGGCGATCGGCTGTTTGCTAAACCCAGCACTAAAGCTTTTGGAGCGCTATCGATTCGCGTCCAATATTTAGCCCACTGCGAATTAATTTGCCCCGTACCCGCCCGCGACTTTTCACCACCGCCCAAGGTCGATTCAGCGGTAATTAGATTGACTCCTAGAAGGTTAGAACTAACAGCAAAAAATCCTAAGTTATTAGATAATTTAGTGAGACTAGGCTTTAGCACTCGTCGAAAAATGCTCCGAAATAATCTTCAAAGTGCAATCGATCGAGAGGCTTTAGTCGAACTCCTCGCATCGTTAAATATTAGTGATGAAACTCGCGCCGAAGATCTCAGCATCGAACAGTGGATTCACTTGTCAAATTTGGTAGACGATCGCAAAGCGATCCCAGAGCTTGTTTCCGAAGAAGATTAAGAGGATGTTTGAAAAGGTTGTTTGATGTGGATCGCAGATCCACATCAAACAACCCTTGAAAAGGGGGTTGAATTTTAGTCTAGCTAGTTTTCGATTTGGTGGTTGTTTTTTTAGCTGTAGTCGTTTTCTTGACTGTGGTAGTTTTGGCTTTAGTAGTAGTAGCCTTGGCTTTGGTGGTCGTAGTCGCAGCTTTCTTAGTAGTTGTGGTCTTTTTCGCAGTCGTTTTCTTAGCCGTACCACCTTTAGCGACTAATAGACTCAGCGCAGTTTCTAGACTAATCCCTTCGACTGTTTCCCCTTCCGGGATACCCGCATTGATTTTGCCGTGCTTGATATATTTACCATAGGGGCCAGCAAAAATCGCGATGGGTTCGTTATCGTCGGGGTGATTGCCAAGCGTCCGCAAGGGTTCTTTTTTGCCGCCACGGGTCGCTTTTGGTTCGGCGAGAATGGCGACAGCTCGCTCTAGGGAAACGGTGAGGACATCATCGGGGGCTTTGAGCGATCGATATTCTTTGCCCTCTTTACCGCGATCGTAGAGGATATACGGGCCAAATCTGCCGAGGTTGGTCTGGAGTTTGCCGCCTGTTTCGGGATGAACGCCCAGGCTGCGGGGGAGTTTGAGGAGTTCGATGGCGATTTCGAGGGTGACATCTTCGAGTTTCATCCCTTTGGGCAAGGAAGATTGTTTGGGCTTTTTCTTACTATCCTCGTCTTTGTCGCCCAATTGGACGTAGGGGCCGAAGGGGCCGAGTTTGGGATAGATCGGTTCGCCTGTTTCGGGGTGATTGCCTAGAGTGTCGGGGGTGCTGCTCTTTTGTTTGAGCAACATCTCGACTGTTTCGGGGGCGAGATCGGCGGGGGTAAGATCTTTGGGAATTGAGGCGTTACCGGATTCGGTTTCGATAAATGCGCCAAATTTACCGATGCGGACTTTGACATCGAGATTTTCGAGATCGATCGTCCGGGCGAGGGTGGCATCGATATCGGTGAAACCCAGTTTGACTTGGTTTTCTAGCCCTTTTTCACCCAGGTAGAACTTTTCTAAATAGGGCAACCATTGCGTCGTCCCGGTGGAGATATCGTCGAGGGTTTGTTCCATCCGGGCGGTGAAGCTCGGATCGACGAGATCTTGGAAGTGTTTTTCTAGTAAGGCGGTGACGGCAAAGGCGGTAAAACTGGGCACCAAGGCGTTGCTTTGGAGTTGAGCGTACCCACGATCGATTATCGTGCCGATGATGCTAGCATAGGTACTCGGACGCCCGATCCCTTCACTTTCGAGCATCTTGACCAGCGATGCTTCGGTGTACCGCGCGGGCGGTTGGGTTTCATGATCGATCGCGTTGAGTTTTTTGCAGTCGGGATGGTCGCCTTTGACCAGGGCGGGCAGGATGATTTCTTGGTCTTCGATCGCGGCGTTAGGATCGTCGGAGCCTTCAACATACGCGCGCAGGTAGCCAGGGAAATCAATCCGCTTACCGGAAGATCGGAATCCAGCGTTCTCGACCTGTAAATCGACGCTGAGCTGCGTTTGACGAGCATCGGCCATTTGGGAAGCAACCGTCCGTTTCCAAACTCGGTCGTAAAGTTGCAATTCTTTGGCACTAAGTCCGGTTTCTCTGGGCGTGCGAAAGCTACTCCCCGCAGGGCGAATCGCTTCGTGAGCTTCTTGAGCGCCTTTAGATTTGGTGCTGTATTGACGGGGTGTGGGGCTGAGATATTCTTGTCCGTATTTTTCCAGGACGCAGGAACGGGCGGCGTCGATCGCTTGGGCGGATAGACTGACCGAATCTGTCCGCATGTAAGTGATGTAACCTTGCTCGTACAAGCTTTGGGCGACGCGCATGGTTTCTCGGGCGGAGAGTCTGAGCTTGCGGTTGGCTTCTTGTTGGAGGGTAGATGTGGTAAACGGCGGCGCGGGTTTGCGGGTGACGGGTTTTTCTTCTAATCCTGTGACCGTCCAGGTTTTATCCTTGAGGCTTTCAACTAATGCGCTGGCTTCGGCTCCATTGAGGATTTTGACTTTTTTACCCGCTAGGAGATTGCCAGTATTCGGGTCGAAATCTGCCCCGGTGGCAACTTTTACGCCATCGACTGTTACCAGTTTCGAGTCAAATTCAGCTTTGTTATGGGCGAGTAGAGCTTTGAGATCCCAGTACTGAGCGGATCTAAATGCTCGCCGTTGGCGTTCTCTAATTACTAATAATCTGACGGCGACCGACTGGACTCTCCCCGCCGACAAGCCGCCAGCAATCTTCCGCCACAGTAGCGGCGATAGGGTATAACCGACTAATCGATCGAGTATCCGCCGCGTTTCTTGGGCGTGGACGATCTGCTCGTCGATGTTACGGCAATTTTTGAGTGCCTTCTGGATCGCTTCTTTGGTAATCTCGTGGAATACCATCCGCTTGGTCGGTACCTTGGGATTGAGCAGTTGCAATAGGTGCCAACTGATACTCTCGCCTTCGCGATCTTCGTCCGTCGCTAGAATCAGTTCTTGACAGCCTTTGAGCGCGGTTTTCAATTCCTGAACGATCTTGCGCTTGTCTTTGGGAATGATATACAGCGGTGCAAATCCCGATTCGACATTGATGCCCAAGTTTGCCCACTTTTCGGATTTGTATTCGGCTGGAATTTCTTCGGCGGAAGGTGGCAAATCGCGGACGTGCCCCATGGACGCTTTGACCACATAACTCGATGGCAAAAACTTACTAATGGTGCGGGCTTTGGTGGGAGATTCGACGATGACGAGAGTTGACATAGGGGCGTTGGGAGGTCGTCGGAAGTTGGTGAAAAATTTAGGGGTGGTGAGTTTCTGTGCGATCGCAGCTACTATTGAGTCAAGTTCAGGTATATTTGCTAATTTGTCAAGTGGCAAGTTAACAATTCTGGCAGCGTTATCGCCAAACCTGATGGCTCGATCGGCGATTCTCCTCCGGAGCGACCCAAATCACGCGGAGGTTTGTCTTGTCTCGCTGCTTGGTGCGCTGTCTTGTCTCGCATAATCCGGGCGCGGCGCATCGAACGGGAGGTTCCCTCCCGTTTGTGTGCGTCAGCGACGCGCGCTTTGGAGGTTCCCTCCAAGTTAAGCGCGTCAAGACAAGAGAGGGAACCTCCCGGCTGCGAGCCGCTGTCTTGTCTTGACGCGCTCGGGTAGCCCCTCGGGTCTCAATCGAACTTTACATGAAAGCGATCCTGTTGTAGCTCCTCCCAAAGGAGGAGTTCGCTCGCTTAGGAGAGTTATCGCTACCGAGCATCGGTTTGTCGATCTTGTCAAGTTTTCTCTAACTTACCCACACGTAGCCGGATTGTAAATAATTAT